>JAAUYS010000135.1 GCA_014804995.1 Clostridia bacterium | reverse complement strand
GATACTATTTTAGTAGTTAAACTAAACATACAAATTTAATAAAAATACTTTAAAATAAGATGTTTTATATCATTTTATCCAAAAGATCAATTAAAACATCATAAATGAGATATTTACATCGATTATCACAAATCATTAGATATGTCATATTCAGCATAGTGAACCATTATTATGCTGGAAGTTTTTCTGATTATTCTTTATACTCAATATAGCATTAACATAATGATTTAGTGTAAAGTTCTTAAAGTAAGAATATCTAAATTATTTACAGCTTTGATTTTCCAACAAAACATCAATGGAATAATCAACATACAACAGTACTTTAAAGTCCTGCCTGGAAACGGAATTCCACACCACAAAATCTTCGGATCATTGATGTGGACTCGCTTGATTTCCGTTTTTTGTCCTCGATATGATCTATATCGACTATCAACAAATGGATATATAAACTCAAGTCGTATTTATAATGACACCTCCAAAAGATACCATAGATCGGATTGTTTTTACTAAAAATCGCAATATTTGTATTGCTATGGATTTCGATGACTTCGACAATTTCGTCAAATACAACCTGTTTTTCGACGACGATGAATCCCTCCGGCACAGAAGCACACCTCCTTCCAGCAGGGGGAGCGGCTGTCTGACAGTGTGCATGATTATGGCTGTCGTTATCCTATTGGCTTTTATTTGAGCCAAGAGCCCCACAGCGAGTGTTGAAATAGCCGCATTACATCCTGCCGCGAAAATAATTTCATCCAAAAATCCGTCGAAAAATAATTTGCCGCGTATTTACAATGGAGCGAACAACCGGCATAGACAACAACATAACAAGCAAATAATTAGCGATTTACACTTCATTTCTGCATCGGGAAATAGGCCTTAAATCGTTCATCTGCAGACCGAACAAAGATCATCATCCGCATGGGCAAGGAGACCGCCTGGCTGACTCAACGCCAAATGGCGACGCTGTTCAACAGGGACAAATCCGTGATTTCGCGCCACTTGAAGAACACTTCAAGGAGCAGGAATTGTCCGAAAATTCAGTTGTTGCAAAATTTGCAACAACTGCCGCCAACGGCAAAAGCCACGACACAAATTACTACAACTACATACGCTCTGATTCCAAAAAATCATACTCAAAGAACAAGCGAGACGCAAAAAACGGGAAGCAAATCGCCTGAACGAAAATGCCTCCCGTCTGAAAAATAAATAGGCCATTCCCTTCGTCCGCAAAGATATTGCCGCCAAAAGAATATCCGCAAGGCCATGCAAGTTGCTATGCAAACCTTGCAGATATTCTTTCCGGCGGCATCGGCTGGTCGCTACCAAAGGAAATGGCAAAGTCTGAACACCATATAGACAGCGATTATTTCTCCAAGATTTGCACGACGTAATTTATCGAAACATGACGATTTGTTTCAGTCGGATTTTTTGTCTAACTTTATTACAATTTAGCTTTTCATGAAAAAGCCAAATACGGCAGACACGATGCACAATGGTTGGCCATCGCCACACAGACACACGCCAAAGAATTGACGTGGTGACGGATAATGCAATGCACACCATTGAAAAGGAAAATAGGCGACTGAAAGATAATTCTACTAAATTTGATATAGTACCGACTTTCTATATTAATATGCAATGTATTTTTTGCCATAAAGATGCTTCTACCTCTACAAGTGTTGAGCGTATTGTTCCGGAATCTTTAGGGAATAAACACATCTATCTTCCCAAGGGATATGTTTGTGATGCGTGTAATCACTATTTTGCTATAAAAACAGAAAAAGAACTACTAAATCAACCTTATTTTATATCACTTCGATCCCGGAATGAAATTCTTTCCAAAAAGAATAAACTCGTAAAACAAGACATGATATTCCCCGGAGCTCAAAAAAAGGCCGGAGTATCATTTCAGACTCAAGAGGACTCACTATTACTTCATATAGATGACAAAGACGTCATTAACAGTATAATTGAAGGGAAAAGCCATAGGATGATTGCAGAATATCTTCCCGAACCCGAATATCCCAATCCTTTAATGTCTCGATTTTTAGCCAAATGCGCATACGATTTTTTTATTCAACATGGGGAAAGAAAAATACGATCTATGCGTTGATGAACTCTTAGGACAAAATACAGATATACTTAAACCACTTAGGGTGTATGCACGATTTGGGAAAGGAACATATTGGCAATACAGCCAACGGAGAATTTATTCCGAAGGTTCATTTTTTATCAAAGAAGACGAAAATATTCCCTATGAAATATTACACGAGATGTCCTTTTTTGTTAAAGAATCAAACATCCAAATGATATTGTTGAAGCCGAGATGTATTATGTTTTAGCAATTTCAGGTATTGAATATGCAATCTGTCTATCAGATCCGGACATCTCTGAATATATAACTTTAGCCCAAGAAAGGGAATTCTTTCCATTACAGCGCAAAGATGAAAAAATACTACCTTTCAGCAAAGCTGATTTCAATCCTATGTTTATCAAAAAAGATCGAAAATTGGAATGACCATTTCCCAATACCTATATTTAGAACTGGAATCTTCTTGTACTACCCAACATTAATATATCAACAATAACAAATGCAAGACAAAATAAGGGATAGCGTTATATATCGACAACACTGTTTCGTTAAGTTTTGAAGTAGGAGATTCGAATCGCCGTACAAGATTCTGCAGACCGTTACCTAACCGCTCGGCCACATCAAAATCGGCATAGACGAGAAAACCATCTTACTACCCAAGACCGGGACACAGCACCTTCCCAACTAAAAAGAGAGCTAAAACTCTCTTTTTAAATTCAGGTACCTGACTTTTCACGATACGCTTTCGTCAGTTCATCCGCCGGAATCTCGCGCATCAGCTCGATACAAATATCCCGACACAACCCGAATACTTCGTTGCGATAACGTATAGCAAGCGAATCGTCTTTGGGGAAAACATTCGCAATTTGTTTGACAATTAGACCTTTCAACTCGGTAAAAACGAACGGATAATAGAAGTCGTCGACAGTCTCTTTATAGGTGATAATATCCCTCCCGCTCCGAAGATTGCGAATGGAATCACAGCGTTCTTTTGCAAAAGCGGCACATCGCAATTTTATCCGCTCAACCTTTTGTTCTGGAGTTTCCGGCTCAGTAAAAGCCATCCCAGCAAACCGCAGGATGAATATTATCAACATACAAATCCCGGCGCCAGCCAGCACATAGTAGCACCATGTTCTGTATCTGTTTTGCTTTTTAGGAACGCCGATTTGAACACATCCAACATCGCAGAAATCGCTCCAACCAGTAAAACCTACATATCGTGCCAACGTCGAAAGCGTCGACGGACGAGGAGCGGTAGCCGGCTTGATATATCCATACAACCGTTTCAAGGTCGAGGGACTGATCGTTTCACCGGTCTTGTTCTGTATTTCAGACGACAAGGCATCGAAATCGGTCGGAGCATCGAGTGTCCGCCCGAAAGTTCCTACAACCGCATCTTTCAATGCGTCGATTTGTCCGTTCGAGTATTCCATAGGCATACAAAAGTAATAAAATCGCAAGAAAAAACCGAATGAACCGCAATGCACCGTAATGGATTTGGACATACCGCTACATCCTAATACATTTGCCGACAGAAAAAAGCAGTCCAAACCTTTGCGGATTCGAATGCCCGATAGTATCTTTGCAATGTAGCTCTGTGAGGAGTTGCGAGATATTATTAACGTGAATCTTAGGATTCCCCAAACGACAAAACCGCCAATTTTGTTTTGACCCTCCTCCGGAGGATCAGTGTACACAAGGGAAGAATAAGCACGGTTCGCATATCCGTTATGGGTGCGGACTGCTTGTTTATCCGTATGTGTACGGGGCGCTTGGCGGTGCCTGTTGTTTGTATGGAAAGACAGCAGGTTCCGCACTTTTTATTTTGTGTACTTACCGAACTTAAATTATATGAATATGGAAAATTCTGCTCCGAATGTGGCTCCTCTATTACAGAGGATGCAACATATTGCCCTCGGTGCGGCAAAGCCGTAGGTGGCTGTGCAATCACGACTGCAAATGAATCCGGAGTACTTGCGTCTCCTTCGGAAATCAACACCGTCGAAGATATGGAAAACTATCTTCAGGAGCTTTCGAAGCATGCGAACGAATCGGCGGAAGCAGCTTTGAAAGCCCAGCTGCAGGTCATTCGTTATGCGCAGTCTCCGGAACTCTACGACAGTTCTTTCGACATGCTTTTCAAATGTATCAAGAATGCTCTGAAATATGCGGAATCTCCAAAGATGCAGGAGCAGATTCGGGAACGTGCGACGATCTTGATTCAGAATTATATATTTTTCATGAACGCCCGATTGCAATTCGAGGTTGCCATTAATCGGAAACAATATAACGAATTGATGGAAGAGGCGTGCAATAAGTTGGCGGAAAGTACGGCTGAAGTTGTGGAATCGGTTTTATCCTCCCAAAACGATTCTTTGAAAGATACTACGGATAAAGATATGGATGAATCCGTAATCATGACAAAGGCAATTACAACGACATTGAAAAATCTGTTGAACTCAAAGGACTCGAATGGAGATAGTCTGTTGGCAAGAGCCTATCGTTGGTGGACCAAAGAGACTCGAACACGAGAAAAGGAAGGCGAATTCATGCAGACCGTCAGTATGTTGACGACCAAATTATACAAACAGCGGGAAATTATCGGCAAATCCGATCTGGTTGCAGGAATAATAGAACGTTATGCCGAGGGGATGACCGAACATTCTCATAGGGAAAAATTGAATGCGGCCACATATTATTGCACCGAAGTCAATAACAAGGCTCGTAATAGCGAGCTAACCGCATTCGGACTTATTATCGGTGGAAATATTTTGGTACTCCTTATCCGTTGGATTTTCAAAGGGATTGGAAACAGCGTTTCTTATATCTCTGCCAAAATCGCAGAGGAAGAATACGTTGCCGACGCAACGCATTGGGCACAACAGCAATGGTTGTATACGCTGGCACTCTTTGCATTCGTATCGTTTATTATCCTTATCCTTTATTTATACAATAGAAAAAAAGCAAAAACTGCATTGGCCATTGCAGAAAAAGAATACGACGACACTTTGCAGAACTACTTGAATATCGCAGCGGAATTTGAAGAGTAATCTCGTAAATGATCTATTTTAATTGATTTAAAATATGGCACTGTTCAAAATAACCGTCATTCGGACGGTGGATTTATGCGGCGAACGTTTGGAGCGAGGCATGAGCGTCGAGGTGTCCTGTCCGGGATTATTCGTTTCCGATCCATTCGGGTACCAAGGCGGCCAACGAGTCGCGGATGCTTTCTGGCGAATCTACAGTATTGACATTAAAGACATCTACTCGTTGCGAAATTATGTGCGAGTTGAAAAAATCAATTGATTTTCTAACCGTATGTTGATAGTGTAACCTGCTCGACAGCAGAGCGTATATTGGCAATTTTCCATACCAGAATTTATGAAACGACTTTTATTCTTCCTTTCATCGCTCCTCTTGCTTTCCGCATGCTCGGAGCGAACAGTCTACACGACCGGAAGCATCTGCGGAACGGCGACCGATGCGGAAACAGGTGCGCCGCTGCCCGACTGCGACATCATGTTAAGCCCATTGAAACTTTCGACCGTTACCGAGAACGACGGCACATTTTGGTTTCCGCACATCGAGGACGGGCAATACACCGTTCGAGCCAATAAAATCGGATATACCGCGGTCTCGAAAGATATGACCGTCATCTCCGACAAAGAAAACCGCATCGATTTCATGCTGCACAAAGCAGCTCCGACAAAAGGTTCGATTTGCGGTACGGTCGCCGATGCCGCGACCGGAACTCCTTTGTCCGGATGTAGCATCATTCTGCAACCGAACGAACTATCCGCCACCACAACTAACGACGGATACTACCAATTCGGCGATTTGGAACCGGGCGAATACACCCTGCTCGTCTCCAAAGCCCGATACGAGACCGGAAGCCAAAGCGGCATCACGATCAAAGTGGGAGAAACCTGCACGGTAGATATTCTTTTGCAAGAGGAGCATCTGCCCGAACTATCCGATCCGACGGTGAGCGATGTCGGATTCTCCTCGGTAAAGTTCGCAGCTGCAATCTCAGACGAGGGCAGCAGCCAAGTTACGGAGTGCGGATTCGTATATGGATTCTCGCCCTCGTCTCTGAGCATCGACAGCGGCACGAGAATACGAGCCGCGAAAGTCAGTGTCGGCAAATTTTATGCGGATGTCAGCGGGTTACAGCCGGAGTATACGTATTATGTCGTGGCATACGCCATCAATGCAGCTGGAGTAGCATACAGCGCCGATGCGGAGTTCACGACATCGGTCGCGCCACCCTCCAATGTCCTTCATGTTTCAGCAACCACCGGAAATGATAATAACGATGGTAAATCTTGGTTTTCGGCCAAGCAGACAATAAAGGTTGCCGTAGCGATCGCTTCGGAAGATTCGGAAATATGGGTAGCCGGAGAATCCATAAGTAGAAGTGATTATATTCCCGATTTGCCCAACGGAATAAGCATCTATGGCGGATTCACAGGGGTAGAAATCTCCAGAAAAGAACGTCCTCAAAACAAAAGAACGAATATCTACGGCGGAGTACATCTCCTCGACGGCCCGAAAATATCCGTCGTCGACAGGTTCATCATCTCCAACTCAATCGCCTCCGCTATTCGGCCATTAGTAGAGTTGCCGCCGAATGGGATTTTGCGAAACTGCGAATTACGAGGGAATGGTACTTCTATCGTAAACGGCGGACGTGTCGAGAATTGTACTTTTTACGGCAATTACGAACTGAATCCTCCCGGCGTTGCGCTATTGGTTAGCCATTGCACGGTCGTAAACAGCACATTCCACTACAATCGGTATTCAGCTAAGCCCGAAGAAGACACCTCCGAAGCGGTGCTCATCAATTGTCTGCTGTTCAACAACCAAAATCTTCATATGGCCGCAGCCTATAACTATACCATCGTGAACAACGAATATGTGTTCGTCGGATCGGCCTATAATACCATCTTGTGGAACAACCAAACCGCTGTCGTACCGAATTCCGAGAACTGTTATCTCATCTACGGCAACGACAACTCTTCCATGGGATTCGTATATCCCTACCCGACATCCGGTGCCGATTCTCAAGTTTGGACAGCATGCGATTGGGCTCTTACGGCCTCATCCCCATGTATCGACAAAGGAAACACCGGCAATTATCCGATCGAGGGCAGCCCCACCGACCTTGCCGGAAACCCGCGCATCTCGAATGGGACAATCGATATAGGCGCCTATGAGTACCAACATTGAAAAAAGGACGAGAGATAGATTCCTGTCTCTCGTCCTTTTTTGCCTTGTCCATATAGATGTAAACTCTTCCGTTCTCTCCGATCCGGCCCTCCTTCTCTCACCATTAAACATCTATTTTATTCCAATATGGCAGATTTTTTCATATCTTTATGGCAAATATCGTCCGAACAAGATGTCCACATCCATGAACCGAATAAAAGAAGTCCTTGAAGAAAAAGGCATTAAACAGACTTGGCTGGCTGAGAAGCTCGGCAAGAGTTTCAGCATTGTCAACGCCTATGCCTGCAACCGTCGTCAACCCAGCCTCGAACAGTTGTTCGAAATTGCACGGATTCTTCAAGTCGACCCGAAAGATTTAATAGGGAAAGAAATATGAAAATCAAACATTATATCCTCATCTTACTTGCAATTGTAGCCACTCCTATAATTGTTAATTTTATATTATATAGTAATAATCCGATATCCAATTGGTTGCCAACAGTTGGTCTACCCAGTGAATGGATTGGATTCTGGGGCAATGTTGCCGGTAATATATTAGGAGGCCTCATAGTCTTGATAGTTCTACACTACACATTGAAAGAGAACGTAGTATTACGTGAAACGCAAATTAAGACTATTAAATATACACAACAACAGACTTGGCTCGACAATTTGCGGCAGCAGTTGATTGGCAACTATAATATGTTGGATATGCAGAGCCTGTCAATTGCATTGTATAAATTGCAGCAAGGTGAATACGGGGAGGCACAAATTTCTTTATTGTCCCTGAATCGTAATGTTGAGTTTCAGGCAAATAGTTCATCGCTTTATTTTCTGAATGATAACTTGTTTCGGGCAGAACAAGAATATATTGATAGTCTGAAACGAATTATGACTGAGTATGGTTGTTTGGTGAATGACTCTATATTTTTTACATCGATATTGCCATATTTATCGACAAAACCTAATATGCCTGTAATGACAAATGAAGACATTGTTAAATTAGCAAAATCTTCATATAATGCAGTTATAGAATCGTCAATGCATGATACTGAAACTCAAAACTATTATTCTGAAAATAGTATATTACCTATAATAATGACGTTAGACTTCAGAGATACGGAGTTTTTATCGAAGTTCAATGAACTATTTTTGGAGCATTATCAAAAATTCAGTATTGTTCACGCAAGAAAATATGAATTGATTAGATGCACCGAGAATGTATTACGATACGAAGAACATCGAATAAATCAAATACTTGAATAGATTATGCCTACACTGACTTGGATAGGAAAAGATAAGGTTGTCAATCATCATTACGATGTGCCGTATCGGGTGCTGGAACACAAGTACGGGTTTCGGGCGGAGGATGGTGGCGACCGAACGCCGACGAACAGCGGCAACAAGATTATACATGGCGACAATTTGGAGGCTCTGAAATCGCTGCTGCCGGAGTATGAAGGTCGTGTGAAGTGCATCTATATCGATCCGCCGTACAACACGGGCAACGAAAAGTGGGTTTACAACGACAATGTAAACGACCCGAAAATCAAAAAGTGGTTAGGTGAAGTCGTGGGCAAGCAGGGTGAGGATTTGAGCCGTCATGACAAGTGGCTCTGCATGATGTATCCGCGTCTGAAACTGCTGCATAAGTTGTTGGCGGAGGACGGGGCCATTTTTATTTCGATCGACGATAATGAACTCGCTAATCTGAAACTGCTTTGCGATGAAATTTTCGGAGTGAATAATTTTATCGACATATTCTCGTGGCATAAAACATATTCGCCATCTAATCTATCCCATAAAACCAAAAAGTGCTTGGAGTATATTTTATGCTACTCTAAGAATGGAAATGCAATACAAAGATTCAATGGGTTGTACAAAGTCAACGAAGCAGACAATCCCCTAATAAAAACAACAAATCAAGTTAAAACATTAACATTTCCTCACGAGGCAATAACTTCCACAATGCCTGAAGACTTTTTCTTCAAAGCGGGGACATACGGGACAAAAAAGAACGAAGTAATTCTCCATCACGACGTACAGTTCAAAAATGGGAAATTTGAGAACGATATAACGCTATCATCCAGATTTATTTGGACACAAGAAAACTTAGAAAATGAAATAAATAAAGGTACAAAAATCATTTTCAAAGGTAAATCCTTAGCTCCCAGATATGACAAAGTATCATATACGCCAGAAGTTCCTCGAAATCTAATAGATGACGAGGATAATGTTGGGACCACTGAATCTGGTGGAAATATTTTGGCGCAAATATTTAATAATGAAAAACGTTTTGATTATCCGAAAGATGTTTCGCTAATTGAGTATATTATAAACTTTTTATGTAACCCCGATGATATTATCCTCGACTCTTTTGCCGGTTCGGGAACGACTGCCCATGCGGTACTGAATCTGAACAAGAAAGACGGAGGCAACCGCAAATTTATTCTTGTGGAAATGGAGGACTACGCCGAGGATATTACCGCCGAGCGAGTACGACGAGTAATGCGAGGCTACGGAGCGGGTAAAAATGCAACAGCCGGCACGGGCGGGGCGTTCGACTACTACGAGTTGGGCGAACCGATGTTCGACAAGGATAAGAACCTCAACGAAGCTGTCGGCGAAGAGAAGATTCGCGAATACATCTACTACACCGAAACCAAACGGCATTTGAAGCGAGAACGTACCGAAGCGTCGAAATATCTGCTGGACACCTACCATGCGACGGGCTACTACTTTTATTACGAACGCGACCGGCTGACGACGCTCAGCATCGACACGCTGCATATCGTAACAGAGCGTGCCGAGCAGTATGTTATTTATGCCGATGTCTGCACACTGTCGAAAGAAGACATGGCGGCAAAAAACATTGTCTTCAAGAAAATTCCGCGCGACATAAAACGATTTTAACCTATGGAACTCAAACAATATCAACGTGAAGTAATCGCCGATCTCGAACGGTTCATCGAACGGCTGGAGAAAGACGGGCGGCTGGACGTGGCGTTCAACAATTTTTGGGGCGACAAAGGCGTGTCGCTGGCATCACTCGACCACGCCTATCTGCGTCCTTACGATAACAGCGTAACGAGCGTGCCTCACGTGACGGTAAAGGTTCCGACTGCCGGCGGAAAGACCTTTATCGCCTGCAATGCGCTGCGGACGATTTTCGAGAAGCTGCCGACGGAGAAGCCGAAAGTCGTGGCGTGGTTCGTACCCTCCGACACGATTCTAAAACAGACCTACAAGAACCTAAACGATCCGTCGCATCCCTACCGTCAGAAAATCGACAGCCATTTCGGGAATACGGTATGCGTGGTCGACAAGGAATCGGCGTTATTCGGGCACGGCATCAGTCCGACGGAAATTCGCGAACAGCTGACGATTTTCGTGTTGAGCGTGCAGTCGTTCGCAGCGAACAACAAGGACGGGCGGCGCGTTTACCGCGAGAATGAAAATTTAGCAGAGTATGCCAAGTTGTACAACACGATGACCAAGCGAGTGGAGGGGTCGGATGAAACGGGATTGATTCAGGTGCTGTCGTATCTAAATCCGGTCGTTATCATAGACGAGAGCCATAATTTTGAGGCCGACCTGCGTGTAGACATGCTCAAAGCGATCAATCCTTGTTTCATCCTCGACCTGACGGCGACGCCCCGCAAGAAGAGCAACATCATTAGTTTCGTTGATGCCATGAAACTCAAATGGGCGAATATGGTGAAGCTGCCGGTTATCGTCTACAACCATCGCACGACCTCCGATGTCATAACGAGTGCCATCAATCTGCAACGCAGCTTGGAACAGAAAGCTATTGCGTTGGAAGCCGAAGGCGGCAGATATATTCGTCCTAT
The DNA here is from genome assembly GCA_014804995.1 of Clostridia bacterium. Lineage (GTDB taxonomy): Bacteria > Bacillota > Clostridia > Christensenellales > Borkfalkiaceae > Coproplasma. The sequence continues at coordinate 4,796 of JAAUYS010000135.1, read as the reverse complement.
CGTGCTGTTTCAGGCCCAGCCGAAAACCGCAGACGACAACATTACGTTCGACAAAATCAAAGCAGACCTAATCAAGTCCGGTATTCCTGAAGAGCAGATAAAAATCAAGACCGCGAACAAGGACGAAATCAAAAATACGGATTTGTTGTCCCGCGACTGTCCGGTACGCTATATCATTACGGTCAACGCGTTGAAAGAGGGTTGGGATTGCCCGTTCGCTTATATCCTCGCATCGCTGGCCAACAAATCGTCGCGCGTAGATGTCGAGCAGATTCTCGGTCGTGTGTTGCGACTTCCTTATACAACCAAGCACCGGGACGATTTGCTGAATCTCTCCTATGTTTTTACCTCGTCGGACGATTTTCGTGCGACAATCGAGAACATCATCGACAGTCTGAACCGCGCCGGATTCAGCAAAAAAGACTATCGGGTAGCCGAAGCCGCAACCGCCGAAGTTCTGCCGCAATCGAACACTCCGATCGGGCTATTCGACAACCCAGAAGAACAACCCGGCATTCCGGCAACAAATGATGCGGACGAATTGCCGCAAATAGACATCGAAGCCATCAAGAATGCCACCAGCAATCCGGCATTCCAAACGACTGTCGAGCTGGAAACATTCGCACAGCAAGAGAGCAAGAACTACGACAAACAAATGGAAGCTGCCGCCCAACATGACGACGGCATACCGAATGACCTAAAAGATATGGTAAAACAATATCCGATAAAGGAATTTTTCAGAGAAGAAGCAGCGAAAATCGTTCTGCCGGTATTTGTCAGACGTGTAAATCAAGGTTCAATATTCGAGGAGAAAGGCACATACGTTACCTTGGAGAAATCGATGCTGAACGAGGGTTTCGAGTTGGACAAACAAGACCACAAAGTCGACTTTACACGGGCGGATGTCGAGGCTGTACGAGTCGATTTGGAAGACATCGGCAATAAAGAATATCATCCAGTTCAATATAAACTGTCGACCGAACAATTGTCCGTCATCAAGGAACATTTCATCTCTTTGCCACCCGAGTCGAAAAAAGAGCAGTTAGCCGCAGCGATCGCTAAGAACATTCGGTTCGATGAAATTGCCGAACCGCAAATCGCACGCTATATCAAAGAGGTAATCAAAGACTTCGATTCCGAACAAATCGCCGATTTGTATACATACGAATCGCAAACTACGGCAGCCATACGCAACAAAATCGGCGAACTGCTGGGCAAACATCAAAAGAAAGTATTCAAAAAATGGCTCGACACAGGACAGATTAAATGCGAACCGCATTACAAGCTGCCTGAAACGATGACGCTGCGTACTATTTCAAAAGGGCTGTCCAAAGGACTATATACCGAAGAGGGCGACATGAACGACTGGGAGTATACGGTCATCAATGCGGTAGCGGCCCTCGAAAACGTATTGTTCTGGCATCGTAATCCCGAACGAGGCGTGGGATTCGGCATAAGCGGTTATATCAACCACTATCCAGACTTCATCGTGCGGCTCAAAAGCGGCATGACGATTCTTGTCGAAACCAAAGGGGATCAATTGGATAATTCCGACAGCCGCAACAAAGTGGAACTCGGAACGACGTGGGCGAATAAAGCAGGTGAACAATACCGCTATTTCATGGTCTTCAATAAACAGCAGATGGACGGAGCAATTACCGTCGGGGAGTTGTTAGAAAGGTTAAAGGAGATGTAACATGAAAACATTTGATGTTGAATTATTATTGATGATATAGAACTTGCTTCTCTTTGACAATAATATTTGGATTACCCAGACATAACTAATAATCATGAAAACAATTGACATAATTGCGATATTAGGTGCATTAGCATGGCTTCCTCAAATCTTTTCTTGGATCTATCATTGGCTGCAGAAACCAAAAATTCAAATATTTCATGAAGAAGAAGCCGAGGCGGGATTTATTAAATTCGGCAATGCATTTAATATACGAATATCTTTTTTATCAAGGAAAAAACATGCTCTTATCGATAATATAGAATTAGAGTTAGAGAATAAAGACGGTGCAAAACATAACCTTAAATGGGTTTGGTATAGCGAAACTTTCTACGAACTTCAGTCTCCCACTGGTATTGCAACAATGGCTAAGCAACAAAATGCTATTGCAATCAATGCTTATAAAGATGTATTAATTGAAAAGTTTATCGGCTTTCAGTCTGTTGTTTTCCGCGAAAGACATAAACAATTGACTTATAAATTAAATACAGTTATTGAAAATCAACGAAAAACAGGAGAAATTGATATTAATATCGTAAAACGGTCGAGTGAATACAATGAAATCATACGATTATATGAAAATTCTATGATTTGGAAAGTTGGTGATTATAAAGCCGTTTGCAAAATCCATATCGCCGATACTGGCCAAATTATTAAGAAATCTTTTAAATTTCACATTTCCGATATTGAAATAGATACTTTGAAAAAAAACATTGATTTTGCCCATAAAGTTATTGATGCGGAATTTTTAACTTCTAATGAACAATTAGAAGGAGCTTGGCTGTGGGCAAAACCTAAAATCTACGAACTCGATTAAAGAAGATTATGAATCAAAGAATTCAATATTGTTGCTTTCCATTTGACATGTTTTGAGTAATGTAAATATCCCTATCAACTTGTTGTGATTTCAAATTCGTAATTATATAATAATGGTTAAACGATCTACATCATTGGGTGGTGTATACGACCCTGCATTTTTCAATATTTCAATAGAAATAGATAAGCCTTTAATTGATATTAATTGTTTAGATGAACAATCATTTGGACTCTTTATTCATGAATACATACATTTTATTCAAGATATAACCACAGTACATGGCTTAACAAATATTCATATTATTATAGAATATTTAAAACAAGCTTTGAATAGTATTTACCAGCAAACGCATCGCAAAATAAAGTTACCCATTTTACCAAATCTTCATGCTTCTGATTTGGTTTATTTTAATTATGAAATAAAAAAGCTTACAGCAGGCGATCAACGGTCATTTGAGAATGTAAATGAAATTAGCCGATATGAAATTAGAACGAAAGATATACCTCAATGTCCTATTCCTCAAATTGAATGTATTCAGATTTTTTTTGATGATGAATGGAGTGGTTCGCAATCATATCAATTTGGGGCAGATTGTATATATGAAAGTATGGCTTATAGTATAGAAAAAAATCTTTCTTTAAGCTATAATGAATCTCCGGATCTTCCCTATAATAGCGCGCAATTATTAGCACAATATATATATCCAGAGTTTGCCGACGACGAATTTAATATTTTAGCTCTTTGTGATATTTCATTAAATAGTTCCAACCCAGGATTGACTTTCGTTAAATTATTAGAATTGTGGAAATCTGAAATGTATCTTCCCGACTACCCATCTGAGCTGTTTTACAAATACAATACGACGCCGATAATAAAAACAATCGCACATAAAAACAAAATTCAAAGATATCAAACATATCCATTGATAGATATGTTTGATATTGTAAAAATTGTTAAAGAACAACTATATAGTTATTTTAGATATGATTTAGATAGCGTAACTCCTGAATGGAAACAAATTTGCGACAACCTACATAATTGGATTGATGCGATTTTTGAATCATGTTTAAAATGGCGAATTGGAAATCCCTCATTTATGATACAAATAGCAGAAATTCCAGACCGTTTATATAATGCTCGGCTTATACAATTATTTAATACATTTGGAGTACCATTATGTATTAATAAAAATGGAGAGGGATTTTTTTACCATCCACGAATAAAAGACTCGAATTTTCCGATTGACTTCTTTGCCGCAATGGGGCAAATATATAGGTTGTTAATAGGTGCCCCTGAAGGTAAAAATTGCTCATTATATAATCGATGTTTAAAAAATCCGCATGTTGTTACAAATCACTTATGTAAAACAGCACCTTGGGAAAAATGCGATGAATTAAAATCTTGCCCATTTTCTGTTATGTGGTATCATTGCAATTTAAAAAAATATTCCATTGCCCTCCCAACACCTCGAATTTGAAGTTCTCTTTTCTGAAAACATACATTAATTGTGACTCTTTGACAATCAATTGACTAACAAGGGGTATTTGTAGATTCTGCATACCACTACCCATCGGAAGCACCACTTGTAACATCGACAGCGGTGCAATGCCCTATGATTCATACCAGAAATTTTTTCTTGCAGGTAAGTAATTATTATCGTCTGCCTAATCATCCCCCCCCCCTAATATCACCAGCATTTGCAATGTACATATCTTATTGAATATGCAAAATTAGGTAATTAATACAACTTCACATCATGCCAGCTTCTCAATTATATTTCTATTTAGAGTGGCATCTCAGATTTTGAGTTCAGTTCACAATAATTATTATGTATTTGAAAAATTTTTCATAATGCTATTGCTTGTTATGTATCTGCGCGAATAAGAAGAACTTATTCCCAACTGCCATTATTATTTGATCTCACCCAAGATACTCCACTCACCAAAGTGCAAGCAAACTTGCTTTTGCCCGTGTTTATTCATATCTTTATGGCAAATATCATTAACAAGTGAAACCCGGCTCTAAAATGAAGTGGATTACCTCGACAGATATCAAACAATGGGCCGATAGACGAGAGGCTCAAAGTGTCTTACCAGAGTTGGTTGCTCGACTAATCCGGGCAACAGCGTCGAATATCGCTCAAATCCGATTTCCGTCAGGAGATGCCGTACACCTGACCGGCTGGGATGGAATTCTCGAAACGTCAGAATCTGTCTATAACATCGAACCCGGATTGTCTCTATG
>JAAUYS010000134.1 GCA_014804995.1 Clostridia bacterium | reverse complement strand
TGGCTTTCAACCAAATCGAACACCCTGCCGGAAACCTACCACTTCCAATTTATGCAAGTGGTAGGATATTATGACAACGAAACGGAACCACTACATATAGTGTACCGGCCATATACGGAACGAAACGACATGATTACCGAAACGCTCACTCCGTTCGCGTATCCCCTCATCTCGTGCCTTCGGCACTCGATGACGTGACATCCCGAATAAGGTGGAACGGTACTGTGGACTGGCATATCCCATGTACTGCACTATTGCACGTAGTTCCGAATACCAGCTCATGTCGTCCTTCGACCCGTTGGGAGCGGCAAGGCCGCAACCTTCGGGATACCTGTTGAAAGACGGATGGAAATATGCTATGATGTAAAACATCCTCATGAAGAAAGGAATGACCATGGCATGAAAAAATTACTGATCGCGCTCGCCGTAGTCGTAGCCCTGTCGACGATACTCACGGGCTGCCAACCGGAAGAGAAATCGGAAGGCTACTCGATACCCGCTGAATGGGCCCGCTGACGGCCCGATGGGTCGGACGCTCGTCCGGCCTTATTTTTTTGCACTAAAACTACCTGGAGATATATCACGATAAGACGTCCATTGAAAAGTAATATATGGCATCAAAAATAAGACTTGCATAAATGACTAGCTCTAAAATACATGTCTGATAAAACTCCAAAGCACCATATTACGAAACTCAAGCAGAATAACAAGATTCACCTACCACTTTTTCAAGGACAAGTGGCAGGTTCGTGGTAGGCCATTCAAACATAAGCATGGCAACGATTCCGTAAGATTTCACCTCAAAATCCTACCACTTCTGAAAATTTGAAATGGTAGGAAAAATTCTGCATGAATATACGAATTTAATGCATAAATATTCATGAAATACCATTTTGCCTATACTTCAAGACACATAACCGCATAAATATCCAAATGGTAAATACTACCTACCACGCCTACCACTTTTTTTGGAAAACTATACGCGTGTGCGCGTACACGCGCGCACGTAAAACTTTACGTAAATTGGTGGTAGGTGTGGTAGGAATTTAATAAAACATAGATTATATCTATCTCTAATACCTACCACTCCATTTTATGTAAGTGGTAGGTAGATGAAGACGAAGGTAAACAAGGTTCTCTTCAAAATACCATAAATAAAGGCTGCCGTTGAAACCGACGCTTCGCGTAAAACCTACCACTTCCAATTTCTGCAAGTGGTAGGTTATGATCTCCCTTTACGACCACCGGAACCTGTCGACGAACGATGGATTCCGCCATTGAATATCGATTGCATAAATTTTCGGATGTTCATACGGAATGGAGGTAAAGGGCGATATCCTCATGCATGGATATGCAATTATAATTACCAATATCAGGCAATGATTGCGGCAAAGCCGCATCGACGAATGCCTGAAATTTTTCCAGCAATTCCACAATATCCAATTTTGCATTTCGCCTTGACATTTCAGGGTGCCAGTCGTATAATAAAAACACGCCCTGGGCAAGCCATGCCTTGCTCAAACAAAAATTCGGAAAGGAGACTCCCCCTGTGATTCGCACCCGCAACCAAATAGTACAGCAGGTAACGGCCAAGTACCTGGACACCCTGGACATGGATGCCGTCCCGACGCCCGAACAGGTCGAATCGGAACTTCTTGAGATGACCCAGCAGGAATTTGCCCTCGAGAACAACCTGTTGGACGGAGAGGACAAGAAGAACGGATTCAAGCGTCCCCAGGTGCTGTTCAACGAACAGATAGCGATGCTGCTGGCAAAGCTGTACCACACGAAGAACATCGTGACGTCGGACACGACTGCCGACGCCTCGTTCGACCTGCTCGGGTTCTATGCGTCCGAAGGCGAAAGCAAGGGGTTGTACGTGACCAGCGAGATGGAGATAGACCGCCTGATCGCCCTGTACAACCCGTCCATCGACACGCACAACATGAAGGAGGTAAGCGCGATACTCAAGCGCATATCGCCAAGGCGTGAATGCTGCAAGGACCCCGACCTGATTGCCGTGAACAACGGCATTTTCGACTACCGTGAAAAGACGTTGAGCCCTTTCGACAAGGACCTCATATTCCTGTCGAAGTCGAAGGTGGATTACAACCCGAACGCCGTGAACGTAACCATACACAACGACGAGGACGGTACCGACTGGGACGTCGAGTCCTGGGTGAACGATCTGTCCGACGACCCGGAGATCACGAACCTGCTTTGGGAAATCATGAGTGCCATCATCCGGCCGAACGTCAGATGGAACAAGTCCGCCTGGCTGTTCTCCGAGACGGGCAACAATGGTAAGGGCACCCTGTGCGAACTCATGCGCAACCTGTGCGGACCCGGCTCCTACGCGAGCATCCCGCTGTCCGACTTCAGCCACGAGTTCATGCTCGAGCCCCTGACGACGATTTCCGCCATCATAGTGGACGAGAACGACGTCGGCCAGTACATCGACAAGCTGGCCAACCTTAAGGCCGTCATCACGAACGACGTGATACAGATAAACAGGAAATACAGGACTCCGATATCTTGCCGGTTCAGAGGCTTCATGGTCCAATGCTTGAACGAGTTTCCTCGTATCAGGGACCGATCCAACTCTGTCTATCGCCGGCAACTTTTTGTCCCCATGACGAAATGCTTTACCGGACGCGAACGCGGCTACATCAAGACCGACTACCTACATAGGCCCGAGGTTCTGGAATATGTATTGTACCGTGTCTTGAACACCGACTTCTACAAGCTCTCGGAGCCTAAGGCCTGCAGGAACGTCCTGGACGAATACAAGGAATACAACGATACGATCAGGCAGTTCTGGAACGACGTGTCCGAGGAGTTCAAATGGGACCTCCTGCCGTTCACGTTCCTCTACGCGCTGTACAAGGCATGGTTCGCCGAGAACGCGCCTTCCGGTACCGTACAGAACAGGAACATGTTCATAATCGATCTCCTCGCGATAATAAAGGAGGACGATACGTGGATTTGCCTGGACAAGAACAAGAAGAACTGGACCGGCCAGAAGATGGCCAAGTCCGAACCCCTGATTGCCCAGTACAACCTTACCGAATGGATGAACCCGGGCACCCAGAAGACGAACAAGGAGCAGCTGTGCCATCCGCCCGTACAGGGCAGCTATCGCGGGATACTCCGCCGTACGGACGAGATAAACGCTGCGTTGAAAGCATGAAAGAAAGGAAACCAAAAATATGATCGACCATGTTTATGACATAGAGTCGCTGAGCAACGCATTCACGCTTTGCTTGTTCAGGTCTGATAAGGATGCTATAGACGTGTTCTATCGTGTCGACACGCCGGACATCGTCCCGCCGGACCTGCAGGACATCACCCGGCGGATATACCAACGGAACTTCAACTTCCGTGGTAACGTGTACTACTACGACCTCGAGCATGAGTACAGCGCCAGGTACATGGCCCGGCTGTTCTCGTGCTCTGACGCCCAGTTCATGAACGACCCCGACGAACCCAGTACGTTCGACGCGTACGACAGGGACTTCCGCATCAAGTGCGACTCGGACCCCGACTTCGACGAATCGAACGACGCCTACATCTGGGGCTACAACTCGTTCAACTATGACACCACCATGATGGCCATGTACTTCGACGCCACGTTCTCCCGGCGTACTGTGAAGAACCCCGACAAGTCGGAGACGACGACGGTCCTGTTCACGCCGCCCACCGCAAGGTACATGCGCGACAGGAACGACGAGCTCTTCAGCTCCAGGTTCAAGGAAAGCATGCCCGACAGGCTGCTCTATGACAGGAAGTCGGCCAATTCCCATGAATGGACGACGAAACGCAACTACGACGGCATGGCCTACCGGATCCGTAAGAACATGCTCATGTCCGGACGGCACCTGGACGTGTCCAGGCTGAACGAGAAGGCCCGCAAGATAGGCCTGAAACGCTTGTTGGGCATGATGGGCGGCCAGATCCTCGAATCCGACAAGCTCAAGCCGAACCAGAGCACGATCGAGAACGCGGACCAGTTCTGCGACCTGATTGCGTATAACGTGTCCGACGTCGTGCAGCTCAAGTACAGGCTGCTGGACTCCGAGTTCTACCAGGCGCAGATAGCCCTGAAGGGCGGACTGTTACGGACCTACCCCGAGCTGGTCTACGAACGCAAGCCCGGGAAGTACGAACCCTGCGTTTCCCCGAAGACCGTACGTAAGGACAGGCTCTGCATCGACTCCAGCTCCGCGCAGCTTGCTACGAAGGCCCTGTGTCCCTACGACCACCTGAAGGACATTCCGACGGTATCGTTCCTGTATCCGTCCGAACGAAAGGTAAAGGAGCTCCGGGAACAGGGCATAGACATCGAACGCCGTAACATCCTGGAGGACACGCGCAAGTTCTTCTACGAACACTTCCCCCAGCCGGAACTGCGCGAGACGTTCGACCGGGTGTACTGGTACTACAAGTCCCTGGAAGGAAAGAACTTCAATGCGTCCAGGAATTACAGGCAGGACTACGCGAAGGCGTTCGCCGAATGGGATCAGTTCGAGGCCAGCATGATGGCTGCCACGAACGATGAACAAATCAGGCACATCAACGAGACGGAACGCCCCGCGTTCGACCCCACGGCATACGAGCTTTCGCAGATGCCCGTGCCCGAGGAAGGTACCATCATCCATTACTTCTTCAGGGACGGATCGGAGTCGTCGTGCTTCGCGACCTTCTCCACCGGCGGCATCCATGGCGCCGAGTACCACCAACGCCTGTACAAGAAGGACCTGCTCGCGTACCTCACCGAGTCGGGCCTCATGAAACGGGCGCAGGAGATGTATCCGGACCCCATAGATCTGAAGAAGGCCAAGCACGTCGAGATAGACGGCGAGAAATACCCCGCCGGCCGCTTCCTGAAGTCCGGATCCACGCTCAAGAAGGCGTTCTATAAGGACCTGAGCAAGAAGGAACCCAGGATATTCAAGCGAAACCCGTCCGGTACGGTAGCCCTGAACGCACGATACGCGTTCACCTCGGCTGACCGGGCGAACCATGAGGACTTCACGAGCTATTACCCGAACCTGCTCAGGATGATGTCCGCTTTCTGGAACGACGGCCTGGGATACGACCGCTACGCCGAGATATTCGACCAGAAACAGGACTACGGCGTACTCATGAAGGAAGGCCGCAAGCATATCATGCACAAGGAGAAGGATCCCGTGCTCCTGGAACGCTACAGGAAACTCCGCCGCGCCATCGGCGTCAAGGAGGAGGACCTGATGGGCGAAATACAGGAATGGGAACGCACGCAGTACGCGATACTGCGAGAGGGAACGAAGTTGATCCTGAACTCCGCTTCAGGTGCCGGGGACGCCACGTTCGAGTCCAATATCCGGATGAACAACCAGATAATCTCGATGCGGATCATCGGACAGCTCTTCAGCTACCGGATAGCCCAAGCCCAGACCTATTACGGTGCCCGTATCATCTCCACTAACACCGACGGCCTGTACTCCGTGCTGCCTCCCGAGATAAAC
>JAAUYS010000133.1 GCA_014804995.1 Clostridia bacterium | reverse complement strand
GTGCTTTCAATGAGCGTAAAGCTTAAATCGCTTCTTACGATCTTTAAGGGAATGGACGGAAAACAAGTTTGACGCGATAGAAAAGAGAATTAAGGACTTTGAACTCAAAAAGAAGTACTCCGACGAGAAGATTGACGTTACCCTTCCCGGCAGAGCCTCGCAAACGGGCGCGTACCACCCCAATACCCTTATAAGAAAGGAATTGATTTCTATTTTCTCTGGTATGGGGTTCGAGGTATTTGAAGGTCCCGAAATAGAAAACGATTATTATAACTTTACCGCGCTGAACACTCCCGCAGACCACCCCGCAAGGGATATGCAGGATACCTTCTATCTGTCCCCCGACCTGCTTTTAAGAACGCAGACCTCTGCCGGACAGATTAGGGTTATGGAAAAGAAGAAACCGCCCATTAAGATACTTTCCCCCGGAAAGGTATTCAGAAGCGACGACGACGCGACCCACTCCCCTATGTTCTCCCAAATGGAAGGGCTTGTCGTTGACACGGGCATAACCTTGTGCGACCTTAAAGGTATGCTGGACGAGTTTGCAAGAAAGGTTTTCGGCGAAAACGTTAAAACCAGGCTTCGCCCCTCTTACTTCCCCTTTACAGAGCCTTCCGTTGAAGTTGACGTAAGTTGCTTTGAATGCGGTGGCAAGGGTTGCCGTCTTTGCAAAGGCACGGGTTGGATTGAAGTACTTGGCGCAGGTATGGTAAACAGGCACGTTTTAGAGGGTTGCGATATAGACCCCGACGTTTACACGGGCTTTGCGTTCGGTATGGGTATAGAGAGAATTGCTATGCTTAAATACGGCATAAACAATATGAAGCTCCTCTTTGAAGGCGATACGCGCTTTCTTAAACAGTTCAAGGGTTAAGGAGAAAGAAAATGATAGCACCTTTAAGTTGGCTTAAACATTACGTTGATATTGATATTCCCGCGGAAGAATTGCAGGCTAAGCTCTTTTCCTGCGGGTTTGAAGTTGAAGAGCTTATTGAAGTCGGCAAAGATATTTCCGGCGTGGTCGTCGGAGAAGTTATAGAATGTTCGCCCGTGGAAGGCACGCACCTTTCCCTATGCAAGGTGGATTGCGGTGATAAGGGCGTATTTCAGATTTGTTGCGGAGCGGACAACGTTAAAAAGGGTATAAAAGCCCCCTGCGCCCTCGTCGGTGCGACGGTGTACGCCACGGCGAAAGACCACGTTACGATTGAAGGCGTTATGACCATAAAGAAGGGCAAACTGCGCGGAATAGAGTCCGACGGTATGCTCTGCTCCGGCGCGGAACTCGGCCTCAACGAGGACTTATACGACGGAGCAGGTTATTGCGGACTTCTGCTCCTCCCCGCAGATTGCAAGAACGGCGCGGACGTTAAGCCCATTTTAGGACTTGACGATTACCTGTTCGATATAAGCGTAACGGCAAACAGACCAGACTGCCAGAGCATTTACGGCATTGCGCGCGAAGTTGCGGCCGTTCTCGGAAAGAAGATACGCGAACCCGAAATTGATTATAAGACCGTAAAAACCGACGCAAAAATTAACATAAACATCGACAAGGACGCGGAAAGCGTATGCCCCCGCTATATTGGGCATTACGTCAAAGACGTAAAGTGTGCGCCCTCTCCTCTGTGGCTTAGACAAAGGCTAGCAAAGTGCGGACTTCGTTCTATAAGCAATGTTGTGGATATAACAAACTACGTTTTGCTTGAATTGGGACAGCCTATGCACGCGTTCGATTTAAGGACGCTTGACGGGCGTGAAATCAACGTGCGCAGAGCTAAAAAGGGCGAAAAAATAATAACGCTTGACGAAAACGAATTTGAGCTTACCACCGAAAATTTGGTTATCTGCGACGGTAAAAAGCCCGTAGCCATTGCGGGCGTTATGGGCGGACTTAACAGCGAAATTAAGGACGATACAACCGAAGTTTTATTCGAATCCGCCAAGTTTGCGCGCGACAGCGTCAGAAAGACCGCCCGCGCATTGGGACAGCACACGGACAGCTCCGCGCTGTTTGAAAAGGGCGTAAACGAGTACACCACCGAAAGAGCGATTGCAAGGGCTTTACACCTTATACAGGAATTAAAGTGCGGTACGGTTACCGACTTCCACAGGGACGTAAAGACAAAATATTCTCACACCGCAGAAAGGCAAATGATTGTAAACGCCGATAAAATTAACGCGCTTTTGGGCATTGACGTACCCTTAAAGCGCACGGTGGAAATTCTTGAAAGGCTTAACTTTAAGGTTGAGCTTAAGGGTAAAGACCTAAATTTAACCGTTCCCGGTTACAGGGAAGATATTGACGGTTACCCCGACATTGCGGAAGAGATTATCCGCTTCTACGGCTATGAAAATATAGAGGGAACTTTCCTCCCCTCCGCTTCTATTACCAACGGCGGATATTCTGACGAGCAGAAAGCCGAATTAAGGCTTAAAGACGCGCTTGTAAGCAAGGGCTTGTACGAAATTTCAACCTATTCTTTCTACTCGCAGAAAGATTTGAATATGATGCACTTTGCACCCGACGCAAAAGAGCGCGAGGCGATAAGAATTTTAAACCCCATAAGCGAAGATTTGTCAATTATGCGTACGACGCTTGCGCCCTCAATGCTCAACGTAATAGTCAGGAATTTAAGGCGCGGAAATATGGAAGGCAAGCTGTTTGAGATAAGCAACGTCTACCTCCCCCGCGAACTGCCTATTAAGAGCTTCCCCGAAGAAAAACCCGTGATTTCCATCGGCGTTTGGGGCAAGTACGACTTCTTTGACATTAAGGGAATAGTTGAAAGCATTGGGTCCACGCTTAATACTAAGTTCGAGTTCGAGCCTTGTGAAAAGTCCTTCCTCCACCCCGGCATAAGCGCAAAAGTACTTTGCGACGGCGTTGAAGTGGGTTATTTGGGAATGATTTCACCCGAAATTTCCGACGAGCTTGCGCTTGAAAGGCTTGCGTACGTTGCAGAGCTTGACTATGCAGAGCTTAAAAAGCACGAAAATGCGTTCAAGTACGTTCCCCTGCCCAAGTATGCGGAAGTTACGCGCGACCTTGCGCTTATATGCAACGCGGACACGCCTTGCGCGGAGATTAAAAAGGAAATTTATTCTGCCTGCAAATACGTTTCCAACGTATATCTTTTTGACGTTTACGTTGGCGAGCAAGTTGGTAAAGGCAAAAAGTCAATGGCGTTTACCGTAACGTTTACGCCTAATGACGAACCTATTGAAAACAAGATTGACGGCTTCGTAAAGAAAATTCTCGGCAACTTAAAGTTTAAGCTTGATATTTCGTTAAGATAAATTTAAAAATCAAGCCCGCCTCGCAGAAATTGCGGGGCGGGCTTTTTATGTAAAACTAATTCTTAGGCACTAAGGCTGAACCGCCGTTTGCAAGCGAAGCCTGTAAATACGTATCGGGTATTTTGCCAGCTATAACGCTTTCACATATCAGCACTTCTATTGTTGACGCAAGATTGGTGCTTTTTGAGGGTAAAATAATTGAAATATCGGAAACTATTTCAAGGTATAAAGAATGCTTTGTCTGGTTTATTCCCGCGTCCTCGAACTTGGAAACGAAACGGCACTCTACGTTTGAAATAGGTATGATTTTAATGTTTATTTTTGTACCGAAACCTGCCAACGCCTCTACGCCCGTAAGCGCGCCTATGGGTACCATAATACCCTCCTGACTCATTTTGGTAAGGTTCTCTTGCGAGAGATACGCCGTGTCCCTTGCTATGCGGTTTATTTTAAGGCTGTCCGTCGTAATTGACGTAACGTTGCCGTCAGCATCGCGTTCAATGGTTATTAAATCGTCGTAGCGCATAGTGTCGTTTAAGGTGTAGTAAATTGCATCGTTTACGGCTACGGTCGTAATTGAACGGATAGTTGCCTCGCTTATGGATATAAGAACACGCGTTACGTTGCGCTGAAAATATATGAGAACGCCTATTATCAACAGGCAGAAAATAACAAGTAAAACCCTTAGCTTTTTAAACTTTTTATTTTTAGTGAACACGCGTTTCATACAATATTGTATGTCAGTTGCGCTTGGTTCTTGATTTAAAAATTAAAGCCATTAAAAATGCGAATACCACTGCGCCCGTAACTCCTGCGCTTGCCGCCGCAAGCGAACCCGTTACTGCGCCGAAGAAACCCTTTTCCGCACCGCGGATAGCTCCGTTGGCAAGCAGATACCCAAAGCCCGAGATGGGAACGGTTGCCCCCGCGCCTGCAAACTCTACAAGCGGTTGATATACTCCTATTGCAGTTAATACAACGCCCGCAAGCATAAAGTAAACAAGTATTTTACCTGCCGTAAGGTCGGTAATGTTTATAATTATTTGCGCAATGAGGCAGATACCTCCGCCCACGGCAAAAGCCTTTAAAAATTGCAAAAATATATCTAAAATTTCGTTTTCTATGCCCATTTTGTTCCCCTTATACTTCAAGCTGTACTGCGTGGCTGATTGCGGGGATACTTTCCCCCTGTCCCGAGGATACGGTTGACAGCAACGCACCCGTTGCACAAAACAGAACCCTTTTGTACAGCCCCGCCTGCATTTTTGTGAGAATGTAAGAGTTTAACACGCTTGCGGAGCAACCTGCACCGCTACCGCCCTGAAACTCCTTTTCAATGACTTTATAGACTATTTCACCGCAGTCAACGTGGTTTTCGGAAATATCGAAGCCCTTTTCCCAACACAAATCTTTTACGATACGGCTACCGAGTGCGCCTAAATCGCCCGTCAAAATCATATCGTAGTCCTGCGGGTCGGTTGCGGTGTCCTTAAAATGCTGAAGTATGGTGTCCGCCGCGGCGGGGGAAAATGTCAATAAAACACCATACGTTTTTTTAAGTTTTTTAAGAAAAAAGCCCCGCACGGCGTTTGCCGTGCGGGGCTAGTTTATTTATTTTACACCTATTAGTTGTTGTATGTCGTCAAAAAATGCCTCGTCTGCGTATTCCTCGGGTATTGCCTCCTGGGCTTTATATTCAAAATAAACCGTTTCAGTCTGAACTTTAATGTAACCTTTATAATTATAAGTAGTTCCACTTAAATTAATGCTTTCTTTTTTATTGTAAATTAC
This sequence comes from Clostridia bacterium, assembly GCA_014804995.1. GTDB lineage: Bacteria > Bacillota > Clostridia > Christensenellales > Borkfalkiaceae > Coproplasma. The sequence continues at coordinate 1,985 of JAAUYS010000133.1, read as the reverse complement.
AGAATAGCTATCTAAAGTTTCGGTAATTTCCTCTTTATCAAATTCAAATGAATAATTGTAGTTTTCGTTTATTACTACTACTAACTCCACATCGGCTATTTCAGTTTTTTGTTTAATATTATAAAACAGCCGAGTTTTAGTTACACTGTCATATGAATAAGAAATCTCATTTAAATTATTTGGTAAACTAACATATTTCAAATCGCTTTGCAACTGTTCTACCGTAGCAACATCAGAAACAATATTTTCGTCTTTAAAAAGAAAGTCATCTTTATTATTATTTATCAGCACTGATGAAACTATTATTACTAAAATGCAGACGGCACAGGCAATGCTTGCAATTATATCCCACTGCTTATACCAAGGCTTTTTAGCAATTACCGCAACGGGAGCTACAGGTTGCGAAGATACCTCTTCATTACTTTCAAGAAGAGCTTTGCAGAACTGCCTGTCGCTTTCCGTTATAAGCTTATCTGCCTGCGCTTCGGCTTGTTTTTGAAAATAATCTTTAAAGTTCATAAATTCCTCAATGTATGTTAACTTTATAGGCTGAAACAATATTAGTATTATAATTTATATTAAAAAATGCTTCCGTTGGATTAGCAAAACCCGTCGCTACACCTACAAACTGGTAATTTTGGGTCGACCCATTAGAAAGAGTATAAGTAAGCTCGCCGTAACCGAAACCAACCATTACGTGATTGCCCGAATATTTAGAATAATGAATGGCATCAAAATCTTCGTACCCAGCAACATCACAAGTTGTATATGTATTTAACAAAAGCGCTATTGGCTTGCCTTCGTCAGTAACCTCTTTAACCTTATTGAAGCTGAGCGTACTACCACTCATTATAGATGTAAAATCACAAGTTAAACTTTTTCTGGAACAGTACTTTTTTAAACCGTTTATAAAGTTAGTTTCAGATATGCCGGCACTCGTTCCGTTCATATCGGAATAAAGTTCCTTTATAGTATCACCAACGTAAGTATCTTGATAATTGTAATAATACTTACCGTACTTTGTGTAACCTGCCTCGTGGTTAGGGATTAAATCTTCATAAAACCTGTCGAAATACCCTATTAAATTCCCGCCGGCAATCGAAGCACAAGCGCCCACAAGACCGCTCGGATTATGGAATTGGGGGTGCCTTTGGCACAATGCCTTATTATCGTAATTTCTTGAAGTGTAATAAATTTTAACCGTTTCGTATTCTACGTTTGTTGTATAGTCGTCGGTCTGATAAAAAATTGCCGTTTCTTTAAGGGCGGAAAGGAAGTCGTCGGGAATAACCTTTTCACTTTCAATATCTAAAATCTGTCCGTCAACGCTTTTGAAGTATGACATCGTGTTGGCGTACACGCACAGCGCGTCCTCTACCGCAATGTAAGGGCTTTGTGAACTTGTAACAAGCTCTTGCGCGATATACTCGCCGTTGTCGCAGATTATTATTGCGTAGCCTGCGCCGTCGTAAATTTCAAATTCGTAAACGTAGCCCAAATGGCTTAAATTCAAGTCGTAGACGGGCTTTCTTAACGCCGTTATGGTGTTTGAGCCGACGTCCTCGTCATTTAAAAGTGAATTCACCGTCGTTTGAAAGCACTTGTCGCACTCTTCCAAGCTGACGTCCGCAAAAGCCACCGCTCCGCTAAAAGAAGCGATAATTAATACGGCGGTTGCAAGTATTGCTAAAAACTTTTTTTTCATCTTTTGTACCTCTTTCGGTTTTATAAAAATAAGACTACTCGAGGTCGTTCTTTGTTGCAAACTCTTTTAATTTTTTTATTGCACGGGCGGAAATCGTTCTTACGTTCACGCAAGTAAGCCCCATAAGTGTGGCTACGTCTTTATGCTTATAACCCATCAAAAAATGTAAAACTAAGACCTGTCTTGCGGTTGGGTTCAGTTCTTTCAAAAGATATTTTGTAATGTATTTATTGCCAGCATCGTCAAGATAATCGTCGTAGGGAAAATCTTCAATTAAAGG
>JAAUYS010000132.1 GCA_014804995.1 Clostridia bacterium | reverse complement strand
GATGAGGTTGAGTACAGTGCATGTCCACAACCTGATCTCACTTATGATGAGGCAGTTAGACTCTTCACTGAGAAGATGCCCGATGGTAAGAGATGCGTCAGATGTGAGCATCCTGACTTCGATCCAACTAATATTAAGCTATTCAACATGAGTCAGGATATCGATCCTGATTTCTTCAATGAAGTTACTTCTCCAGACAATGAGAAGTATGAGGTGATGTACAACGTCATCAGTGACGGTATCGATGATGAGTGTTGCGGAACACTACAGACACTCTCCATCGATAGAGCTCGAGAGCTATTCAATATAGTGATGCAGTGGGCTAACTGTAATCCGAATGGTATAGAAGAGCTTATTGAGAAACTATCACAGAATGACACACTCTGTTGTGATGATTGCGATGAAGGCTCTCTTTCATACAGAAGATCGCGGGCTCTCCTCGGTATCGTCAAGCACTATATCAAACTCAGACAGGAAGAGGGAGTTACTGATATCATCAAGGATCTGGATGAGCAATATGCTATCATTCATAACTTCATGGAAGCTGATCCAGAGACGTGTAATTGTGATCACTGTAAGATTACTCATCTTCCACGAGCTAGAGCAGTCACACTCTTCAAGCTCATGTGGAAGCATTCCATGGATGAAGACTTCTTGGATATGGTTGATAAGCTCGATGCCGAACCAGAGAACTGTTACTGTACGGATGGTAGAATCATCAGACCACTCACAAAAGAGCAGGCAGAAAAGCTCTTAGCATTCCTGAGGGAGAACTGGGGTAAAGAGGATTTCGATAAACTTCTAGATGAATTCATCCAACCAGACCAGTATATCGATGATGTCATCTATGAGATCGAGTATGAGATCAAGATGTCATCACTCACAGCTGGTGCATGGTCGCTTGACTATGAGACTGGTGAATGGACATTCAATCCAGATATGGCTCCAGGTACAGTTGAGAATGCGTTGCCGAACTATGACAACAAGAATGCGATCATCGTAGTCAAGCTGTACGAGTGTGATGGTATACCATATGACAAAGATGATGTCTACGTAGAGACTCCCATTGGATATGACTCACACAAGGTCCAGAGATATGAAGAGGATGAGGATGGAAATCTCCATCTTGTTGTCTATGTCATCATCTATCTGGATCCGATGTTTAAGAAGGAAGGTGAGAGAGGATGATCTCATCTGTCATCTATAGAGAGCTGTCTCCTGAAGAATGTTCGTGGGAAGAAGCTTGTAAGAACTTCTACTATGCGAACATTGACACCGAGCCGTCAATGGTGGATGAAGTGGTTGACTTCAGGACCAAGCAAGGAGATCTATACAGGAAGCTTGCTTCCGAAGAGGATCCAGATCACACTGGAATCTTCACTGGAGGAATCAATATCTCTGGGAAGAGTGGAAAACCAATACTGATCATAAACGAGTAGAAGAGTGTAGTGGAGGGGATGATCCCCTCCACTACCTCTTTTATCGCTCATTCCCAGACCGTTATGACATTCTTGTCAACTTCCCATCCGCGGTAGCTCCACGTGTACTTCTCGTTCCGATATTCATTCGGAAGAAGTTCATCCGTGATCTTGTTGCGGACAGCGTCGTACTTGCGTACAGTATCAAGAAGCCGTCCTTCGATCATCTCGAAGGCAGCTGGATCGTTTGCTGCTTTGATCATCAGGGATTCATACACATCCCGCTTTGCCATCAGATCAGTGAGCTGTTGTGCAACCTCATCTGGGATGGTAAATGTTCCCACGGTTCTCTGCAAAGTAATCTCCTCCTATCACCTTAGCATACTGATTATCAGATGCCAAGTCCATACCCAGAATAGCATCATAGTGTTTCTCATGACCTTCGATGTACCGACCGAACTTCACGATGATGTTCGGGAACTCAATCAGTGATCCCACAGAATAAAAGAGTTCCTCTTCAGTGTATCCCGTATAGATGACAATATCATCGTTTGATACCTGACGGAATTTCTTAATGAATCCATACATCTCATACCAACTGTCGAATGGTTCCAACCCAGCGAATACAATCGCCGATGTCAGATCATTAGACAGGTACTTGGTGATGATGATATTGTCATCAATCGATATCGGTTCTTCTCTCATGAGATGGGAATTGTGGCACTTATCTTTCCCGCACTTCCCATTACACTTAGGCATTGAGATCAGTAATGATGGTTTCTGGTAATGGTTGAAGTCTTCATCAATCACTCCCGTGACTTTCATGGTTCCTTATCCTTTGAAAGAATTGAGTGAGACGAGCATGAGTTTCTTCGAGGCTATTCAACCTCGTGTACTTCGTCTGTGACTCCTTCGGAATCGTTTCCGAGTCCGTCTTCTCGTTCGAGTTTCTCCATCTCGTCGATTCTTTCTTCGAGAGGATCGGTCTCTTCTCTCTTCTTGATTTCGAGTTCATCTCTCATCTTCGTAATCTCCTTCCTCTAATGGGAATCCGTCTTCACCTACTGGAGCTCCAAAGGAATCTCTCATGATTCCATTTTCGTCAATCCAGTATCCGGCTTCTTCCATTTCACCAGTCATCGTTATCATCGTCTTCAGTTATGATGTCCGTATCGTTATCATCAAAGATTCCATAAATACCATAAGCCTCGGCTATTTCTTTATCGTTAATCGGGCCATAGTATTCGTCATCTACTAGCTCACCCATGCAAGTATTCCTCCTTTAGTAAGATACTCGTAGAGTTAGTTGATTATGAGCTTTCTATCACTCAAATGACTCTCGAGTGATCTGGGCACGATCATTGAACTCCTTAAACTTACCAGGGTTGAAGTTATCAACACACCTAAGATATCCTGTGACTCTTTGGAACTGTTCTAGGTGTTCTCCGCAATATGGACATTCATCCACGATATCAGTGATATATCCATGTTCCTTACAGTACCTCGATACTGGAGACAATGACATGTACGGAACCTCGTACTTGGTGATCATTTCTTTGACAATCGCCTTAGCTTGCTCACCAGTGATTCCACCTTCAAGGTAGCAGTGGATGACAGTGCCACCAGTGAACTGCTTCTGAAGATCATTCTGATGTTTGAAGGTGGAGTCGATGGACTCAATCAGCTTGACAGGGATATGACAGCTGTTAGTGTAGTAGACTTCATCTCCTTCACCCTGAGTGATGATGTCAGGATGCTTTTCCTTGTCAATCTTAGCAAGCCGATAGCATGTACCTTCAGCCGGCGTAGCTTCGTAGTTATACAGATGGCCAGTTTCTACCTGGAACTCCTGGAGCTTCTTCCGGATATGCTCACCAACTTCGAGACAGAATCTTCGAGATGTTTCATCTATGATATTCTTCCCAAAGAGATTCTCACACATCTCGTTCATTCCAATGATGCCGATGGTGGAGAAATGGTTGTCGATCGTTCCAACGTACTCCATGTATGCTGGTATCAGATGTGTGTCGAGTACATTCTCCTGGAGCCATTGTCTCTTGATCTCGAGAGACTCCTTAGCCATCACCATGTATTTGTCGAGGAGATTGAAGAATGTATCTACATCTCCATCTGCTTCATATGCAAGACGAGGGAGGTTGAGTGTTACGACTCCGATGGATCCAGTAGAATCACCGGAACCAAAGAGACCACCATTACGTCTCCGAAGTTCCGTAAGATCCAACCTTAACCTACAACACTGGTGTGTGATAACTCCATTGGGAAGAGTGTAGAGATGTTCGGGGGTATCTACAGTGAAATTGTAGACGTATTGAAGTTTACTAGACTTTGGCACTTCCTCTACATTTATGAGTTCAACCATGTAGAAGTCATCATCATAGATCTGGGGCTTAAACTCCTTGAGCTCGTAGCTAGTAAACTTCTCGAGGTCACTCTTATCCTCTTTGAAGTATCTTGTGTTATTTGGATTTTCTCTGTACCGGAAGTACCTTCCAATACTAGCTCCAAATGTAATGAAATCATTACATAGATCTTTGTTGGTCGTATGTGCAAAGATTCCTCTTCCAGTGCTCAGATGGCCATCTGTATCGGTATAGCCATCATATACGCCTCGACGGAATTCTGCACTAGTGTTGTACATGCGCTGGTCGATACGTTTGGATAGAGCATCCCATCCTTTGAGAAATTGCAACATGTAAAGATGAGCTGCTTTCCCATAGACATGAACCTTATGGTCATGATGTTTATGATCAGTCTCGACTTTTACCAGCAAACCCATCTGTGTTTCGAAGAATTTACGGATATTTTCTACTATATCCATTCTTTCGATATTGATAGAAAATACTATCTCAGCACCGTTATGAGATACCCATCCTTCTGCAAGATAGTAACCGACTATGCGTCCTGCTTCATATGAACCCACTCCTTCGACACCAAATGAGTGTCGTGCCAATAGGAATTTATCACCCTTTTGAAGATCTTGCGCAAGGACTATTTGTCGTTTCCCATCTCTCACGACCTCACATTTGTGGTCGTATGAGAAAGTTTGTTTGATGTGATTTTCCATCTCAATGTTGACCACTGTATCATAGTCAGCATATGGAATTCTGAACATCTTAGTCACTGGGACAAATTCGCCGTTCATTAGCATCTGATATGGTGGTGCCTCAGCACTACCATTGCTCCAGTTTCGATAGACATACTGGATTTCCTGCTTTTTGATTCGACCTTGGCTGTCCTTGAAGATGACTTCTTGACTCGGAAGTATCGCCATACTTCTAACGTCTTGCACGTCCATATCGCTGTTGATGAAGTTGGCAAAGTATGGAATACCGAACTTTCCTGCCATCTCCCACAGCTTCTTATTGTTGGGATTATCCCAATCAAATCTTTCGTGAATGTTGTATGTAGGACATTGATACCACCAGTTTCCTGATGGATTAGACTATATCATCACCTCTGATAGTTCAGAGGGAGTGGCGCTTCGATTTAAGGGGTATTCTCCCAGCAGTCATTTCATACTGCCCCTACTCCTGATGTGGAATTTCACCACCAATGGGATAGTCGTTAGAGCTTCAAAATACCGTCAGCGTATATCTCCAAAATCTACCTATATATTATGATTGTGAGATGAGGGAAGAAAAGAAGGCTTCCCATGAGAAAGGCATCTCATAATTTCTATGCTCGAAGCCATGAATGGCTAGAAAGGAACCACCATGTCTTTTAAGATTGCATCTTCCGTCCTGAATCAGAATCATCCGGTAATCGATCTCTCGCTCAACGTCTTCATCGTGCCGAATAGCTTGATGACGGTCAATGACGTCTTCGAATCTTTCCGTCCCAGCTACGAGAGGGTGATGAAGGACGTCCTGGCGCAGAAGGGTGAAGAACTCGACAACGAGAACGACCTGCTGGTTCAGCTGTGGTACACCAACGGCGACACAGAGAACCTGAGTGACCACGGCCTGAACTTCGATGTCGTTGATAGCGACAAGGGCGGGATCATCAGCATCCCGAACGAGCTCAGCTTCCTGCCAATCAAGCTCTTCGACGGACTCGGCGAAGGCGACAAGGTTGACGTCGATGTTCCGGCCTGGATCTACCAGGAAGGACAGCACAAGAAGAACGCAACACTGCGTCTGCACCTGACGCTCGATCAGAAAGATTACCGCTACCGTCGCTATGGTGACTTCTCATCTCTGCTGAACACGCTCGCGATCAACTATGAGTTCGAGCACCAGAAGAAGGAGGCGGCTGCTATCTAACACAGATAGGAGGAGAGTTGGCTGGAGAAATCCAGCCGCTTTCTTTTTTACGCTTGATAGTATTTTGCTTGCCACCGAGGTTGCCATATCCTACTGTAGGACTTAGGTTTTCCCGGTTAGCCCTTCATTTTTTCTATGCTCTTAATGAAGGACACCCTGCAATTACAGGTTCACCACTTTATTCAAGACAGATCACTCTGTCAGGCCACTCTACCGCAAATGGGGTACGAAAAGAGACGACCATTGGCATCACCTTCAGTCATGATCTCAAAGAAAGCTCTGTTAATCATGTCCATCTCTTGCTGGCAACTACCATAGTCGAATGATACAGCTTCACCACCAATGATGGCATACTCACTCAGCATATCAGCTGGAGGTGTCAAGTCAAAGGTGATGTTGGTGAATGCAGGTTCACTACCACATCTGCTGTTGGAGTTGATGGAGTAGATGAAGTTCTGCATATGCTGGTATACTTGCTCATATGTCAAAGAATCTCTCTTGACAAAAGGAGCAAGTAACGTATCGAATCCATTGAATGCTACGGCACCTGTGACTTCATTTTGAAATATGCTCGTGAGGTTGGTAAGCTGGTTCAGTATAGAATCAAAGTGCTTAGCTGGTTTAGATGTAGGGATATTTGATACTCCCCTCACACCTTTTAACAAGATAGATTTAAGAGAGTAACCACAGCAATAAAGTGTTAATCCATTGCTCAAATCATGGATATTGATATAACCATCGTGATGGGATTTAGCAATATAATCTGGATATACCTCATGAAGCCAGTAATCTTTACTAACTTCACCGTTAGTATATTTCACCAGACCTCCAAAGCAGTATGGTACTGCTGAGTTCTCTTTGACTCTCCAGTCACTCTTCTTGAGATAGGAGTCGACAATTTCTTGACTGCTTTTCATTCCACTCCTCCCAATCTGAGCATCGCTGCATCCATCTCCATCACCACTCCGTCAAGTTCCACCATGGGAACATGATCAAATCCCTTAGCCAACATGGTATCGACATCAGAGACCTTTTCGTACTCCAGTCCCTTCTTCTCAAGGTAGTCTTCGAGAAGCTTGCAGTTGGGACAGTTAGTAGAATATACCGTGATATTCATATCTATATCTTACCTCTTTCCATGATTGATTTGAGATTTACAAAGCAGTTTTGGTGAACAAAAAATGGATTTCACGAGCAAAAAATGGGAGGGGCTTAATGCCCCTCCTCACGTTTAGCTCATTACTGTACCCATGATCTCCAGCTGAATATCTTCGATTTCCTCTTGAGTCATGGGGACCATACCATATTCCTCCAGAGTCTTATCGTCGAGTATTGTTACACCATTCAGCTTTGGGAGATCAAGAAGTTCATCGTATCTCATGATCAACCTCTCTTGTCGTAAGCAGAGTCGACCTCTCCCTCCTCATAGGCATGTTCAGCAGCATCACGAGCGAGACGATCGACCTTATTGTTCATCTCATTATCTGCATGTCCCTTGACCCAGGTGATAGCGATGTTGACAGATATTGATCTGAGAATCGACTGGTAGTGAAGGAACTCCTCCCACAGATCAATATTCTTCACCTTGTGAGGTTCTTTACCACCAAAGCCAGATGTCATCCATCCATTCTCCTGCCACTTCCCAAGCCAGTTCTTGTTGATGGAGTTAGCACAAAATTCACTGTCAGTGAAGATATTGAGCTGTCTGACTCTGTTCCACTCGACATTGTTCTGAATGTTCTCTGCAACAGTCTTCATCCCTTCGATGATACCCATCATCTCCATACGGGAATTAGTCGATCTCTTGTACCCTTTAGAGAATTCAATGGTGGTATCGTTCTTCTCACCATTTTCCTCTTCGGTATACTGGATGATGTATGCGAACCCAGAGGGCCCTGGGTTCTGCACACTTGATCCATCGGTATACATGTTCACCGTACTGTTGACTACCATTTCACTTCATTCCTCCTTATGTGAGATCATCGTATGCCTCCACGTGATCATTGTACTCTGACATCTCTTCCTCTCGTCGAGCAATCAACTTGCGGAAGCGTTTACTCTTGGTTAGTCCGAGTACCTTTTCTAGTACCTTCGTTTCGTTCTTCCTGTTATTGATCTTCTTAGCTTTCGCACTACGATCATCATATGGATCACCGGCATCAATACCATACAGATTCCTGGAGAGATCCGTGACATTGATGTTCTGGTTCTCAATGTAGCGCACGATATCTCCCATATAGTGACGCTGAATGGTATATGTAGGAAGATCTACTCTATGCATGTCCATGAGAGCATACTCTGTCTGCATGTCATTGAGAAGTGAATCCCACTTGTTGGATGTCGATCCCATGAATGGAATACCGAATCCCTTACTCGGCTTATGCGGTAAGAACCTCGATTCCAGGAACGATGCTGTAGAATATCCTGAGCTGTCTCCCCATTCCTGTTCTTCGATACCTCTGAAGACAGCATTGATTGCTTTGGAGAGTTCCTGCTCCCACTTCTTCATCTTCGTCTTTCTTCTTCTAGTGAAGAGTGCAGCATTCTTGTTGTTGTATTCTCTCACGTACTTGTTCGGAAGATAAGTGAATCTCATTGGCGTTGGATGTTTCTCATACGCTATGATATCATCCACCTGATCTTGTGGGATCAGCTTCCTGAGCTGTTCACCTCTGATACGTGAAGCTGCATAGTCTTCAGCATGTTCTTTGGCAATCTCGAGTTCATCTGGAGATAAGTCTTCCTGATCCTCTACGACATTCATGAACTCCTCGTAATACTTGGTCCAGCGTTCATTGATATCATCACCCTGAATGTAGTTCTTGATAGATCTCACATTCTCTTTCGGGAAGAACGTATTCACATCCAACTCGGGATTGGATATGAACATCGACAATCTTTCAAGGTTATACCGATGAATGTACTTGAGTCTTGGCTCAGTAATACCTGGAGACACGATCTTACCTTCAGCCACTTTCTTCATGAAGTCATCATATGAATACAGCATGTTGTTCTCTGCGAAGATACTCCATGCTTTCATGACGATTCTCATCGCTTCGATAAATGGTTCAGGTCTTGCGTAGATAGATTTGACAGTGTTGAGTTCCTTGCGGATCTCATTTAGCTCATCCTGCTTAGCTCGTTCTTCATCCGTCATGTGATATGGATCTGAGTAGTCCCAGTCCCTCACAAATGACACCTTTGCTTCTTCTCTGAAGCGTTCCATCTCCTTTGGTGTGTACTTATGAGGTTCAAGCATCTCTCTGCGGAGACGATCAGCGATACTGCTTTTCTTGGTCTCTTTCTTATCCTTCTTGATACCAAGGGCTTTCTCAGCAGCGGTTCTGTCGTCTTCCTCTTCATCTCCGAATATGAAGAGTGATACAGCACCACCTTGTGATAGATCCATGTTCTCGTCGAATTCCTCTTGCTTGTATTGCTTGAGCTCTTCATTACGAGCACCATAATCATCTTCGATACTGCTCTGAAAGATATCACCGAAGTTATCCATAAACCTTTCCTCCTCTCATAAGTATAATATATAGACAGAGATGGAGGCTAAAAAGCCCCCATCCCTATCTATATTGCATCACCATCAGGTTCCAGTATTCTGAGCATTAACAGCTAGCTGCCTTTGATCAGCTTTGTTGTCTTCTTTTGTCTTGTCAGCTATACCCTTAGCCTTGTTATAAGCCTTCTGGATATACTTGTACTGATCAGAGATCATATCACAGATCCAACCAGCTACTGGAGTATAGAGGTTGAGCATAGCTTTCTGAGCTCTGGTTACAAGACTCTGATAGTATGTGACTGCATTGTCTCGCTCAGCATTCTTCTTGTCATCTTCAGTCTCTTGAGTTTGCTCAGTAGATCCACTACCACTGGTTTCACCTTCAGAAGTTCCAGTTTGACCATTCCCACCGTCATTTTCAGCAGCATCTTTTTCTGCCTGTTGATTTTCTGGTGGCTGTCGTCCTTCAACACTAGGTGCTGGTTCTGATGAGGTTTCTCCTTGATCTCCAGTTGATGTATCACCACTTGTAGATGATGATTGTTCAGCTTTTAGAGCGGTTGGTATCTCACTCGCATAGAGATCGATATTTACCACCTTATCATTAGGGCCGAGCTTATCTTTGATTGCAGTAAGTTCAGTGCGAAGATTGTTGTACTCCTGCATCTTACTTTCAGGAACCAGTGGTTTACCATTGCGGATATCATTGTAGTTTTGAGCCCACAATCCCTTCATCTTACCAATGATATCTTTAGCCTTTTGCTTATAATCTACATTGTTGTTCTCACCAGTACCTCCACCAGCCGGTGTTGAAGTAGAATCATCTGCTTCAAGGTAAGGTCTTCCATTAAGTTGATTATAAACACTCTCACCAGTTCCAGTAGTAGGTGTTGGTGATTCAGGTTTAGAAGCAGCAGCTGCCGCTTGAGCCGCAGGAATGGGAGCAGTATTCTGAAGAGCAGCCACCCTGTTATCACACGTGGATTTCAGAGTCTTGATAGCAGTCTCAACACTTTGGTTGATACTCTCCCACTTTTTGTACAGAGCTTCATGGTTAGTGACATTCTCTATCCACGTAACCATCATCTCGTTGATCTGCTGACCAGTAATTGTCTCCTCTTTCTCCAGAGTGGTATCAACATTAGCTTGCTGCATGTTCTCAGCGAACATGATCAGATTCTTGTACTTAATCTTACCTATCTCAGGACTAGCATTGAACCACTGATATATCTCTGGACTGGGATAAAGGTTCTGAGCCCATGCTTGTGATGCTGGTTCAGCTTTAGCATCAGTGGGAGCAGTAGCGGGAACCTTTGTCATATTCTGGAAGATGTTGTCGAATCCATCAGGAAGATTGATGTTTTTCTTGTAGTTGACAACCTTAACCTCGACTGAAGCGAAGTTCATCTTCAGCAACTCATCCTTATGCTTCTCAACCCAGTCAGCTGCTTTGACGAATTTAGCATTCTTGAAGAACTCAGTGATCTTCTTCCAAAGACCACGTATAATTGCTAGCAATGCATTGAATGCATCAGCTAGTGTATCCTTGAATGACTTTTTGTTATCAGCCTCAAAGAATGGATGGTTGGCATACTTAGGCAGGCTCATCAGATACTCATCGTAGAGCATTAATTCATCGTAGAATGGTCTGGAATATACTTCCAGAAACGAGTTGCGCTCTGATGAGCGCTC
>JAAUYS010000131.1 GCA_014804995.1 Clostridia bacterium | reverse complement strand
TTAAAGCGCGGGGGCTTAATTATTAGCTTTACTCTACGCCGTACATTTTACGGTACTCTTTCATCTTGTCTAAGTATTCTTTGCCTTCAATTATTCCGCTTTCTATGGCGTCGATAATGTCAGCCATCGTTACGATTGAATAGACCTTTACGCCGAATTCTTTATAAACTTCCTGTACGGCGGAGAGGTTGCTTTCAAGTCCGCGCTCCATTCTGTCAACGGAGATGACCATACCTGCGATTTCTACGTTTGCAGACGCTTTGAGCTTGGGAAGAAGCTCACGAAGAGCTTTTCCGGAAGTCATAACGTCCTCTATAATTATGACCTTTTCACCGTCTTCCAACTGTTTTCCTACGAAAAGACCGCCTTCTCCGTGGTCTTTTGCCTCTTTTCTGTCAAAACAGTAATTTAAGTCTAAACCGTGCTTTGAATAGAGAGAAACTGCGGTTGTTACAGCAAGCGGAATGCCCTTATAGGCAGGCCCGACAAGGGTTTGAGCCTTAATTTTGTTGTCCGCAATGCACTGCGCGTAGTACTCGCCAAGCTTTGAAAGCTGTGCGCCCGACTTATAATTGCCCGTATTTATGAAATAGGGGGCTTTTCTTCCGCTTTTTAAGGTAAATTCACCAAACCTTAAAACGCCGTTTTCTACCATAAACTTTATAAATTGCTGTTTGTAAGTCATAATTAACTCCTTTAAGCTTTATTTTTTATTTTACGCTCTATTTTAAGCCGAGGGCGTCAAGAGCTTCTATCGCCTTTTCATAGCCACACTCTGCAGAACGGCGATACCATTTAACAGCTTCAATCATATCCTTTTCCGTACCCTTAGCGTATTCGTAGCAAAGCCCTAAGCTGTACTGCGCGAACATATCGCCTTGCTCTGCGGAAAGTTTATACCATTTAAACGCCTCAGCTTCATTCTTTTCAACACCGGTGCCGAGATTATAGCAGAGTGCAACGTTATACTGCGCGTCGGAATCACCCTGTTCGCCTGCGCGGAGAAACCAGATAAAGCTTTGCTTGTCGTCCTTTTCCACACCGTAACCGCTTTGGTAGCACATAGCAAGATTTATCTGAGCCGTTACGTCGCCTTGGTCTGCCGACTTTTTGTACCAGAACACGGCTTTGACGGGGTTTTCTTCAACACCCTTGCCGAGTGCGTAACAAGCGCCGAGATTTATCTGCGCGTCGACGTTGCCCAGCTCCGCCGATTTTTTGTACCATTTAAAGGCTTCTTTCTCGTCGCTCTTTACGCCAAGCCCGAAGTCGTAACAGCAGGCAAGATTAAATTGCCCGTCAGCGTCCCCCATTTTGGCAGACTTTAAAAAGCACTCAAAGGCTTTTTCGTTTTCGTCCTTGTCGGAATATTCTTCACCCAAAGCGTTAAGCTCTTTTGCAGTTTTTTCCATAAACTAAATCCTTGTTTTACGATAGACCCCAATATATGCTTGATTTAACGGGGTTTCAGGTGCCGTTTTCTGCTAAATTCAGCGTTGAACGGAAATTCAATAGACCCCCATATATGTTGGACTTTTCACAATTAATTGAGTTTTAAAACTCCTACTATTTCGTTTACGCTTTGAATATTATGCGCATCTAACCAGCCGTTAAGCTCGTTTGCAATTCTCGGCATTGCGTATGCGTCGGCGAAGTTTGCAGTGCCTACCTGAACGGCTTTTGCACCCGCCATTAAAAACTCTACTGCATCCTCTCCCGTCATAATTCCGCCCATACCGATTACGGGAATATTGACGGCGTTCACAGCCTCGTAAACCATTCTTACGGCAATAGGCTTTATGCCTGCGCCCGACACACCGCCCGTGTTGTTTGCGATTATCGGCTTACGCCTTTCAATATCAATCGCCATACCGGTAAACGTGTTGACGAGTGATATACAGTCTGCACCGCCTTCTTGGGCGGACTTGGCGTTGACGGGGATACTTTCTACGTTGGGGGAAAGTTTTACGATTAAGGGCGTCTTTTTAAGCGCCTTTTTTGAAGTTTTAGTTACTTCCTTTATACTTTCGGGCTTTATGCCGAACGCCATACCGCCCGCCTTGACGTTTGGACAGGAGATATTGAGTTCAACCATATCTACAATACCGTCAAGCTTTGCGCAAATTGCGCCGTAGTCGTCAAGGGTTTTACCTGCCACGTTGGCTATTACAACCACTCCCTTTTCGCGTAAAAAGGGCAAATCGTATTTAATAAAATGCTCTACGCCGGGGTTTTGAAGCCCCACGGCGTTTAAAATTACGCTTGTGCCTTCGGCAATTCTCGGTACGGGGTTGCCCAAACGGGGTTCTAACGTCATCCCTTTGGTGCTTATACCGCCTACGAGGGATAAATCGTAGAGTTCGTTAAACTCTCTTCCGAAGCCCACCGTTCCGCTTGCGCCGATTATGGGGTTTTTAAATTTTACACCGCAAATTTCAACCTGTAAGTTTGCCATTTGTCTATTCTCCGCTAAAATTAAAGCTCTACGTCGTTGATGTTAAAGACAGGTCCGTCCTTGCATACGCGGGCGTTCTTGCCGTCAGAAGTCTTGCAAACACACACGAGGCAAGCGCCTATCCCGCAACCCATTCTCTCTTCGAGAGAAACTAGGCAGGGCGTATCTATTTTGCGCGCCGTAAGCTCAGCTTTTAAAGCCCTGAGCATTACGGGAGGCCCGCAGGCTATAATAACGTCTGCCTTTATATTCTTTTCGTCGGCTAAAAAAGCCTGAACGGCGTTGCCTTTTGTGCCGTAACTGCCGTCGTCTGTGGTAACGGTAAGCTTTTCCGACTTTTCAAATTCTTCAAGAAGGCACACCGCGTTTTTATTGCGGAAGCCTATATATGAGAAGAACTTTTTATCGGCGTTTTCTCTTACAGTTGCGATAAGCGGGAAAACGCCCACGCCACCGCCTATTACCGCAACGTTTTTATATGCGGACAAGTCAAAGTAATTGCCGAGGGGCAGAAGAACTTTTAAAGTATCGCCCGCCTTGGCTTCTTTCAATTTTTTTGTGCCTTTACCTTTGATTTGGTAGCAGAGGGTAACATCTTGCCCGTCAACCTTACAAACGCCGAGGGGACGGCGAAGAAGTTGCGTGTTGTCGCCAGTGGAAAGGTTTACAAAGTGTCCGCCGTGGATTGTGCCGACTTCCTCTGAAAGGTGTAATTTTATTAAATTGATGTTTTCCGCTATTTCACGGTTTTCAATGACGGTTGAGATTAAATCTTTCATTTTTTAACACCGAATTTTACGATAGACCCCCATATATGCTTGATTTAACGGGGATTTGAATTAAAATTTTTAAACGCAGTATTGCGATGCATATATGAGTTTTATTTGCCCATTTTGCCTATAACAGAGGACAAATCTTTCTGCATATCAATGCAGGCCTGACGGGCCGCCTCGGCATAGTTTAAGCCCTTGTAACGGGCGTCTTTATATGCGCAGATAATCCCGCGGGAAGAGTTTACAACACCGCCCAAGCCGTACTTACCGAAGCAGACTTTAAGCATTTCCGCACTGCCTCCCTGCGCACCGTAGCCGGGTATTAAGAAGAAGGTGTGGGAAAGTTGCTTTCTGAGCCTTTCCGCTTCTTCGGGGTGGGTTGCGCCGACAACAGCACCGACTTCCGAATAGCCGTATTTGCCTTTTGTGTCCTTACCCCACTCGGCAACGAGGTCGCCCATATGTTCGTAAACGTACTTGCCGTCTTCGAGTTTTAGGTTTTGGAACTCTCCGCTTGAGGGATTAGAAGTTTTAACTAATACGAAGATTGATTTCTTATATGCCTTAATGTCGTTTACAAAGGGTTTAATTCCGTCGTAGCCTAAGTAGCCGTTTACGGTAAGCATATCGGCAGGGAAAGCTTTAACGTTCTTTTCGCCGATTTGCGTTTTACCCAAATAAGCATTTGAATAGCAGCTTGCGGTAGAACCTATATCGTTGCGCTTGCAGTCCGCAATGACGATAAGCCCTTTCTTGTGGGCATAGTCTAAGGTGTATTTAAACGCCTTTAAGCCCTCCGCCCCATACTGTTCGTAATAAGCAACCTGTACTTTAACGGACGGAACTATATCGCAAATTGCGTCGATTATGTTTTTATTGAATTCGCAAATGGCGCTTGCCACCTTTTTGAAGTTGTTTGCGCCCTCTTTCATTTCGTCGGGAAGATACGAAAAATCGGTATCAAGCCCCACGCAGGTAGGGTTTTGCAGTTCAATTATTTTTTTAATAAGCTTATCAATCATTATTTCACCTCTTACGCTTTGTATTTTATTGTGCCGTCAACTATGGTGTAGCATACTTTGCCATATACCTCATAGCCGTTGAACGGCGTGTTCTTTCCTTTGGAAAGAAATTTCTTGCTGTCTATAACGTATTTATCGTTTAAGTCGACTATAGTTATATCTGCGACTTCGCCCTCTTCAAGCTTTCCGCCCTCAAGTCCTAAGACCTTTGCGGGGGATAAGCTCATCTTCTCGGAAAGCTGAGAAAGGCTTAAAACGCCCGTTTTTACAAGGTAGGTATAGCTGAGCGCAAAACTCGTTTCTATTCCGCTTATACCGAATGCGGCAAGGTTGTACTCTACCTGCTTGTCCTTTAAGGAGTGCGGAGCGTGGTCCGTTACTATACAGTCCAAAGTGCCGTCCTTTAAGCCCTGAATTATTGCTTTTTTATCCTTTTCTTCCCTTACGGGAGGGTTGACCTTGGTGTTCGTATCGTACGTAGTTATTATATCGTCGGTTAAGACGAAGTAGTGCGGACAGGTTTCCGCAGTTACCTTAACACCGCGCGCTTTTGCGCTTTTAATAATTTCCACACCGCTGTAAGTTGAAACGTGGCAGATGTGAACGGGGATATTCAAACTTTCAGAGAGTGCGATGTCCCGTGCAATCATAATGTCTTCCGACGCGCGGAGAATGCCTTTAAGACCAGTTACAGTGGAATTGTAGCCCTCGTTGACTACTCCGCCGTCTGCAAGCGCGCTGTCCTCGCAATGGCACAGGCACTTTAAGCCGAAGTCGTTGGCGTATTCCATAGCAAGGCGCATAATCTGTGAATTTTCAACCGATTTACCGTCGTCGCTTATGGCAACTATGCCCGCAGACTTCATTTTGCCGATGTCCGAAAGGCTTTCACCCTGTTCGCCCTTGGTTATAGAGCCTATGGGATGAACCTTACACAGGTTTACCTCGTCAGCGCGGTGTTTGATGTACGTTGCAACCACCGCGTTATCGCATACGGGGTTGGTGTTGGGCATACAGCAAACTTGCGTAAACCCGCCCGCAACCGAAGCTTTTGAACCGCTTTCAATGTCCTCTTTGCCCTCGAAGCCGGGTTCTCTCAAATGAACGTGCATATCGATAAAGCCTGCAAGAACGTGTTTCCCGCTTGCATCAATAGTTTTGCAGTTTTCTTCGATATTAGGTGCGATTTTGGCTATATTTTTGCCGTCTATGAGCAAATCTGCCTTAATTTCGCCCTTTTTTGTAACGATTACGCCGTTTTTTATAAGTAATTTCATAAATTTTTCTCCCTGTACTCTGCAAGAAGCTTTAAAAGCGCCATTCTTACAGCTACGCCGTTGGTAACCTGTTCCAAAATAAAGCTCTTATCCCCGTCGATAAGCTGGGGAGTGAGTTCTACGCCTCTGTTTACGGGACCGGGGTGAAGGATTATTGCATCCTTTTTAGCGTACTTTAAAACGGCGTCGTTTACGCCGTAATAGCGGGAATACTCCGAAAGCGACGGGAAAAGCCCGCCGTGCTGGCGTTCAAGCTGTATTCTAAGTCCCATAACGGCGTCTGCGCCCTCTACGGCTTCTTCCCTGCTCTTTGCAATATGCGCGCCGAGCTTGTCTATCTCTTTGGGTATCATAGTCGCAGGAGCGTACATATAAACTTCCGCGCCGAGCTTTCTAAGCCCGATAAGGTTGCTCATAGCCACTCTGCTGTGCTTTATGTCGCCCAAAATGGCAACTTTAAGCCCCTTTAACCTGCCAAGCTTTTCACGCATCGTATAGAAGTCTAAAAGCGCTTGGGTGGGATGCTCGTGCATACCGTCGCCACCGTTTAAAACGCTTGCTTTGACGTGCTGTGCAAGAAGTTTGGGCGCGCCCGCCATAGGATGACGGATAACTATGAAGTCAATCTTCATAGCATCAAGCGTTTCACCCGTGTCGATAAGCGTTTCGCCCTTTTGTACGGAGCTGGTCGCAACGGAGATATTTACCTCGCTTGCGCCGAGATATTTTGCCGCAAGTTCAAAAGAGGAGCGCGTTCTGGTGCTGTTTTCATAGAAAAGGGTTACCAAAGATTTACCGGCAAGAAGGTCTGACTGCTTCTTTTCAGATAAAAGCAGTTGCTTCATTTCGGTTGCCGTGTCTAAAATTTCGTAAATTTCTTCCGCGGAGCAGTCTTTTAACCCCAAAAGGTCCTTATTTTTTAACATCTGAACTTCCTAAAAATTTATTTTGGCTTAAAAAAAAGCGGTAAAGACACTATTTTTTGTAAAAATAGTTCCACCGCTTGCAGATAATTCAGTTGAGGAGATAACTCCATTTTGCGTAAGTAAAAGTCATTTATCTTCTTCTCTTTCTAAATTAGCAAAATTATAACATAACGCGTGCGCAAAAGTAAAGCGTTTTAAAGTATTCTTTGTAGTGTAAATGCGACTTTATCGCAAGAGGTTAAAACGTACTCTATGCCGTTTTTGACGGTGCGGTAAGGGAAATACGCTTCTCCGTGAATATGCCCGAAGACGACTTTGTCGGCACGGTATTCTTCAAAAAGCTCCGTAAACTTGGTTTGAGGGGACTTTTGGGAGAACGGCGGGTAATGAATCATAGCGATTAATTTATCGTTTTCCCCGCGGACCTTTTCCACCTCTTTAAAGCACAGTTTAAAGCGTTCGGCTTCCCTCAAATACAGCCTTTCGTCCTTGTCGGAATAGTCTGAACTGCCGGGGCAAGTCCACCCGCGGGAACCGCAAATTACAACGTCTTCTATCTTTATACAGTCGTTTTGAAGAAAGAAAAAAGTATCGTCGGGGGCGGACCGGCGGAGCTTGGTTATGCCGTTCCACCAGAAGTCGTGGTTGCCCCTTATAAAGACTTTTTTGCCCTTTAAACCCTTTAAAGAATTAATATCAAAAAGCCCTTCTTCAAGCGTCGTACCCCAGCTAGTATCGCCGGCAATGAGGACAACGTCGTCGTCGGAAACAACGCTTTGCCAGCTTTTTTTAATTTTTTCAAAATGATTTTCCCACCCCGTACCAAACACGTCCATAGGCTTATTAGAAAGCCCCGAAAGGTGTAAATCACTTATTGAAAATATCTTCATAAAACTATTGTAACATTATTTTTGAAAATTTTAAAGCGTTTTTATGCAAGTAAATATAATAGACATTTTATGCACATTTTGTTGCATAAATAGTCGTTTATGTCTGACATAGTACTACATAAACGCTTTAAAACACAACTTCCCCCTCGATTTTGAGGGGGAAGGAAAGGAGAAATTGAGCTAAAGAAAAATTTAAGTTACTGCTTTGAGCAGACCTTACCTTGCGGGTACAAGGGCAGTTCGAAGAACCCTGCGCAGACCTCTTGCGAGTAGTCCTGTGCGGGAGGAATTGCGCAGTAGCCGTAGCTGGGTACGAGAATTTCTACGTCTATCGCAATCTTTAAAATTACCGTAAGGCAAGCGTTGACGCTGAACGTACCGCCTTCTACAAACCTGCCTTCCGCACAGACTGCGGAAACTTCGCTGGTTGCCCTGTAAGGCATTATCGAAGGCGCGGGGACGAATAAAAGTACGTCCTCCGATACGCTTATGGTAGATTGCGCCACACCCTCCACTCCGTTTGCGTCGGTGTAAAGAACTTCTACGGGAATACTTATCGTAGCCTGCACTCTTGCACAGCTGGGCTTATCGGGAAGCCTTTCTATGTTGAGGCTGGTGATGTTACCCGTTGAAGAAGTTGACCTTGCGCTTATGAAAGTTAAAGGGTATGTAGGATTTGCGGGTACGTTATCGGTAAGCGTGAGCGAATAGTTTTCAATCTGAATCTGCTTGATGCAGGCATCAAAAATCTTTTGTGCCTGAATGCACACTTTCTCACACATTCCGTTTAAAGGATTGCCACTTATGGTACCGGGGCATTTATCCGATTGAAAGTTGGAAAAAAATGACATTTTAACCTCCGTTTTATTGTCGATACTTTATTATATGCTCACGCACTATTTTTTGCACGGCACAAACAGCTTGCACGAGGGGTAAACGGGCTTTGAAAAGTTTATTCTTTTAAGCTCCCCGCAGGGAACGCCAAGCTTACGGGAAATACTTTCATAGCTTTCAAGCGGGCGGACGGTATAGATTTGAAGTCTTTCCCCCACCCTTACGATTGCTCCCGAGAACACGCCTTCCCCTACAGGAAAGCCGAAATGCGCCTCTATTTCCTCTTTGCACTGCCCGCGTTTGACCCTGAAATATTTGCTTCTGTCCGTAACGAGCGTAAACATTTGGTATATCATACGCAAATTAACGGGATTTTGTTCATAAATACGGGTTGAAATTTGTAGAATATTGTTGATGAAGAACAATATTTACCGTTCCGCCGCGCAAGTTACGGCGTTTTCTACCGTAGAAAAAGCACTGAGCTTTGTGTACAGAATAATTTTAACGAGGATAATCGGCGCGGAAGGCATAGGAATTTACCAAATTTGCCTTACCGTGTTTGCCGTATTTTTAACGGTGGCTTCAAGCGGAGTTCCCGTTACCGTTTCCCGCCTTATGGCGAAATCAAACGCAAAGAACGATTTAAACGGAAAGCACTCAGCCGTTACCGCGGGCGTAGTATGTACGCTTGCCATTACCGTGCCGATAGCTTTAATTTTGTTTATAGGCAGGAACGCCTTCGGATTTTTGTTTTCGGACGAGCGGTGCGTACAAATTTTCATAATTCTTCTGCCCGGGCTTGTAATAACCTCCGTTTACGCGGTTATACGCGGTTCTTTCTGGGGAAACAAGCAGTTTTTGCCCTATTCCGTTATTGAGCTTTTGGAAGACGCGCTTATGGTAGGCGCGGGCATTTGGCTTATTTGGGGCGTTACAGACCCGCTTGAAGGCGCAAGAAACGCAACTATCGCCGTACTTATTTCATACGTTTTCTCCTTCGTTGCGTCGCTTTTCTGGTACTTTAAGAAGGGTGGAAAGTTCGTAAACCCCAAAAAACAGCTTAAACCTTTAATTTCTTCGGCGGCGCCCATTACGGCAATGAGAACGGCTACTTCGCTTTTAAACTCAACCGTTTCCGTCCTTATGCCCGCCCTTTTAATCTCCGCGTGCGGTTACGGCAATTCCGAAGCGCTTGCAACATACGGCGTTGTTATGGGTATGGCTGTGCCACTTTTATTTGCGCCGAGCGCGCTTATAGGGTCTATCGCGGTAGTCGTTGCGCCCGAGCTTTCCGAAAATTATTACAGAAAGAGAGAAAAAGCCGTCCGCTACGATGTGGAAAAGACAGTAAAGGCTTCAATGTTTATAGCAACCGTGTTAATTCCCATTCTGTTTGTTTTGGGCAACGCGGTAAGCGTTTTCCTGTTCGACAACGAGTTCTGTGGCGAGCTGGTGCAAAGATGTTCGTTTATAGTACTGCCACTTTGCGTTGCAATGATTACGAATACCGTTCTAAACAGTATGAACTGTGAAAAACGCACGCTTTTGTATTTCTGCATAGGCGCGGGCGCAATGATAATTTCCGTACTGTTCTTGACTAGATACCTGGGCGTTTACTCCTACGGGCTGGGGCTTGCTTTAAGCAATATTATCTGCGCGACCTTAAATTTAAGGCTTTTAAGAAAAAAATGCCCGGGCATAAATTATATAAAATACGCGCTTCACAGTATACTCGTAATAGTTGCTTCCTGCCTTTTCGGGTGGCTGTTTAACGGAATTATCTCAAATTACGTTGCCCCCGGCTGGCAAATACTTATCTGCACGCCACTCATTTTAGGGTTCACCATAGGTATGCTTTACTGCCTTGAAATGGTATCGGCTAACCCTTTCAAAAAGCTTTTTGCAAGAAAAAGCAAGTAAATCAGTTATTTTTTGCGCTTTTACCGTCCGCTTTAAGCTTGACGGAAAAAAGCCCCTTGATGGCAAGAAAAATGAGAAATGCACCGAAAAGCTTTCTTAAAACGACCGCAGGAAGATAGACAGCAAGAAATCCCCCCGCCGTAGACGTAATTACGGCGGGGATTATTACGCCCAAAATTCCTTCGGTCTTTAAAAGACCGCGTTCTTTGTGCGCCTTTAACGAAAAGAGAGCCATAGGCAGAAAAGCTATAAGGTTGGTTGCCTGCGCTACGTGCTGTTCAACACCCAAAATTATGGTGAGTGCGGGTATTAAAACAGTACCCCCGCCCATACCCATACCGCCGAGCATTCCCGCCAAAAAGCCCGTTACAAGGTATAAAATGAAGCTCATAACACCATTCTCACGCCTGCGGCCAGCATAACGGCAATG
>JAAUYS010000130.1 GCA_014804995.1 Clostridia bacterium | reverse complement strand
GTGAAAATCGCGATTACCGACCTGGCCGACGATGCCTATGACAGTGCCGTGTTCCTGAAGGCCAAGTCCATCGAGACCCGCAGCGCCGTGCAGCTGGAGAAGAGCCAGGGTTCCGGTTCCATCAAGAACGGCCGGTTTACCAAGGATCCCTACGTGGTCTCCGGCGGCCAGGACATTACCTATGCCCTTACCGCGCGCAACACGTCCGGTATCGAGGCGACCAACGTCGTAATCACCGACTTCATTCCCGAAGGGATGACCATCAAGTCCATCGATGGCGACAGCCAGGCCATCAAGTCCGGATACCACGTGGAGGGCACCAATGAGGTGCGTTGGGAGCTCGGTAACCTCGCCGTCGGCGAGGTCCGTACCGTAGGCGTCATCTGTACCGTTCCCACTACCGAGGGCTACGGCATCTGGCACAATATCGCCGAGGTGACGAGCGACAATGGTTCGCAGATGAAGTCCAATATGACGACCGCCATTAAGGACGGTTCCCCCAATATCGTCGTGAGCAAGACCCAGGGCGTGAACCGCGAGCCTGCAGGCACCGATTCCGTGACCGTGGGTGCCCTGGATACCATCCCCTATTACGTGAGTGTCTACAACAATGGCCGTGGCTCCGCACGGAATCTGGTCGTGACCGATACCATTCCGAAGGGCCTTGAGCTTGTCAGCGCGTCCATTTCCGGGCAGGGTACCTGGGACGAGGAGTGCATCGCCTGGAACATCGGTACCTTGGCTCCCGGTGAGCTCGTGACCATGACCTACGTGTGTCAGGCTCCCGAGTCCACCACTCCGATGGAGTGGACGAACACCGCATGTGCGACCTTTACCACGTCCAACAGCGTGGAGCAGGAACACGTCTATTCCAATACCGTGGTCGCGAACAAGGACGGCGAGGCTTGCCTCGAGGTCGGCGTGCAGCAGAAGGTAAACGACCGTTCCTATACTTCCGGCGAGGTTTCCGTGGCCGCCGGCAACCGCCTGACTTATGAGATCACCGTCACCAACCAGGGCGAGGGCACCGCTACCGACGTGGTCGTGACCAATCCGATTCCCCAGGGCTTGAGTTTCGTGGAGGATTCCATTACCAGTACCACCGGTTGCTCAGGTTATGTTTCCCAGGGCGACGTGATTTGGCGCCTTGAGTCCATCAAATCCGGCGAGACCGTGAAGTTTACCTTCAAGTGCGACGTCGGTCAGACCGACAGCCTGAACAAGTACGTCGAAAAGGCTACCGTCAGCTATCTTCATGCCAATATCGTGGACGCTGCCATCAGCACGTCCAATGAAATCAATGCCGTGAAGGACGGCATGCCCGTCCTGAACGTCAAGACGGCACACGCCGTGAATGGCGGCGAGCGCACCCAGAGCCAGCGTTCCGTTGAGGCCGGCGACCAGGTCGAGTACTTCATCACCGTAGTCAACGAGGGCCAGGGCACTGCCAAGGACGTCGTGCTGACCACGTTGGTACCCGATGGCCTGACCTATACCAAGGGCACCATTTCCGATGGCGGTACCGAACAGAGCCATCGCCTGGAGTGGAAGCTCGGCGACATCGAGCCCGGTAAGAGCGTTACCGTGAAGTACCAGGTGTCCGTGCCCACTACGGGCGAGCATCAGTCTTACGAGTCCGTGGCTGAGGCCAGTTTCAAGCATACCAATGATGGCACGACCAACCAGACCAGTTCCAACACCCTGATCCTGAACAAGGACGGCGTGAGCGCAATGCTGATCGACATGCAGCAGACCGCAGGCAACGACCTGACCAACGAGACCATCGTCGTGCAGGAAGGCGCGAGCGTCAAGTACCGCGTGACCCTGACCAATAACGGTAACGGTACGGCTAAGGACGTCCATTTGGTGGCCATGATTCCCGCAGAGGGCACACTGGACATCAAGGAACTCAGTTCCGATGCCAGCTACCTGCTCCGCAAGAACGCGGCCGAGACCGCCGACTTCGTCGGCCTGCTCCGTTTGTTCTCCCTGAACAACGAGACTGAGCTGGATTCCAACGGTTTCGTGCAGTGGACCTTTGACAGCATTAAGGCCGGCGAGCAGGTTACCCGCGAGTTCGTCGTGACCCTGCCCCGTGGTTCCTCACGTGCTGAGTTCTTTTCACGTGCCGTTGCGACCTATGGTTCATCCAACGATCCCAAGGACGTGCAGGGTAAGTCCAACGACGTGAAGGCTACCTACAGCACCGCGTCCGTGATGACCGCCCAGCTCACCCAGAGCCTGAACGGCGGCGACTTTACCGCTACGGGCCTGACCAACGTCAAGAAGGACGACAAGATCACCTACAAGGTAGTCGTGCGGAATACCGGTGACGCTCCCGTGTCCAACGTGACCATTACCGACCGCGTGCCCAGCACGCTCCTGATCGACGCCAAGTCCATCTCCGATAACGGCGTACTGGAGGATGGCAAGATCACGTGGACTATTCGTGAGTTCAAGGCCGGCGAGAGCCGTGAGTTTACGTTCGAGGTAGCCATACCCGGTACCAATGGATCCATGACCTGGTCCAATACTGTGGCCGTGAGCGGTTCCAATATGAACACCGCCAACAGCAACAGCGTGTCCGCCACCACTACCGGCACCTTGGTCGGCAACGTGGGGAACCAGGACACTAATAATGGTACCAATAACGGCACCGGCAATGGCACGAACAATGGTACTGGCACGGGCAACCAGGTGGGCACCGGTGGCAATACCACCATCACCACCCAGAATCCCGACGGTTCCAGCACTACCATTAAGACCGACAAGGATACTACCACGACCACCACGAACAAGGGTTCCACGACCACTACTACTACCGGTAATAAGACTTCTACTACCACTAAGGCCCAGCAAGCTGCTGCTGACAACGCCGCATTGGCGAACAGCAAGAAGTACGCTACGCCCCAGACTGGCGTGGACAACAGCATGAACATGGCCCTGAACGTGGTCCTCGGTATCATGGGCATCATTGCCCTGGCCGCAGGTGGCGTGCTGGTCTATATGAAGAAGACCGGCAAGAACCCCTTCAAGAAGATCTTCAATCGTGAATCCGACATGTAAGGGATAGGGAACACCCCCGGGAGACCGGGGGTGTTTTGTTTTGTCTAATATATACAGGCAAGCTATGCAATTTGTGGACATATCGACATGCCATGGATAAAACCTACCACTTCCTCGAAAAATAAGTGGTAGGTCTTCAAAATGCGGAAATCCAGTATCTATGCGGGTTCCAAGACTTTGACCTTTTCTGACCTACCACTTGCGAATTTTTAAGTGGTAGGCGTTAAAGCCAGTATTTATCTATATTTTCTTAAATACCTACCACACCTACCACTTATTTTCATAAAGTCATATATGTGTGCGTGTGCGCACATACGCGTATAGTTTCCGATTTTTCGTGGCAGGCGTGGTAGGTATAAATATTCATCGTATGATTATGCAGCATTGTTATCGAAAATTGTCGTTTTGATAGTTATTTCAAAGAATTCATGCAAGATATCTGCATAGTTATACCTACCATTTCGACGTGTCCACAAGTGGTATGCAAAGCACATGCTTTGATTTCGAAGCCTTGCGTCGTATGCGTTTTACGGCCTACCACTTCTTATTTCAACAAATGGCATGCAATATTTTCGTATATTCATACATTTCACGTAAAGTCTTGACGAGGCAACGCTTTTATGATATAATAGAGTAAAGATCTGGAAGAAAGTAGGTAACTCATGAAACCGTTCGTGAAGTGGGCAGGGGGCAAGAGGCAGTTACTCGATGAGATAAGCCGCAGGCTCCCCGATACGTATGGCGATTATTACGAGCCGTTCCTGGGAGGCGGGGCCGTCCTGTTCGGCCTTCAGCCCAAGAACGCCTTCGTCTGTGACATAAATCCGAACCTGGTGGACACGTACCGTAGCATCCGCGACGACGTGGACGGAGTGTTGGACATGCTGCGATTGTTCGATTCGTCCGTCGCCACGAAGGAGACGTACATGGACTTTCGGGACACGTACAACCACGGCGTGGACGTTTCGGATGCGGAGAGGGCAGCCCTGTTCATATGGCTCAACAAGCATGCATTCAACGGGCTGTACAGGGAGAACTCGAAGGGCGAGTTCAACGTTCCGTTCAACAACAAGACGAGTGGCGACAGTTTCGACGAAGATAACTTGCGGGAGGTATCTGCTTACTTACGTTCCGTGGACTTGTCCACGGGCGACTTCGAGGAGTTCCTGGAAAGGCCCCGGGAGGGTGACTTCGTGTACGTCGACAGCCCGTACGTTCCCGTAAGCGACACGGCGAACTTCACGGGTTACGCGAAGGACGGTTTCAGCTACGAGGACCACAAGCGCCTGATGGAATCGCTGTATGGCCTGTCGCGCAGGGGCGTGAAATGGATGATGTCGAACAACGACGTTGATTTGGTCCGTTACTGGTACAAGATATACAACATACAGAGCGTCGACGTGAGGCGCAGCATAAACGCCAAGGGAAACAGGAAAGGCCGTGAGGTCATTATAACGAACTATTGACCAGGCTTTTGTCATGTGGCCCCACAGACGTGCCTACGGCACGCTGTGTGACCATCCTTTGCGTTTGACAGGGTTCTTGTCATGGAGGTGTCGTATCATGGTATTGGATAGTTGGATGTGGGGCATAGTTATCTGTGCGTGTATGGCCTGCATACCCATCGTCGTGAACCTATTGCTCATTTGGCATCGTAAGCGCAAGGGATAGGGGGATGTGTCCATGTTCGATTGGGAGTACTTGGCCTGGTGTATAATCGCATGTCTCGCGGTAGCGGCCATACCGCTCGTGTTCTATGGTTGGCATGGCCATAAGGGCAGGTGATACCATGAAGTACGACGGTTTCAATTATTCGTTCACGCCGAAGGAACTTTGGTTCCTCCTGTTCGGCAAGAAGGTCTGTCCGAGGTGCGGCAACGTGCTCGTCAAGCACAAGGGTTTTCGGGAGCTGATGGGGCGTGACTTGAACGAGGGCAGTGGCGATCCGTTCTTCGTGCCGCAGTCCAGGATAAAGGACTATGAGTATACGTTCTATTGCGATCGGTGCGATGCGAGTTTTTTCCTGTCCGATTTGAGGTGATTCCATGTTCTTCGGCATAGTGTCCAGTTGTTTCGTCATTTTCTGCATCGTATTGTGCGTACCCGACATAGTCGCGTGCATCCGTACGAGGCGGAAGGATAGGAGTGGTAGCCAATGAACGTCGCGGCGTTGCTGTGCACGATACTCAGTACCGTTCGCGGGCGTGACGCCGATTCTAGTGGCGAGGAGCCCAGTTTGGCGTTCGTCTTGCTGTCTGCGCTGTTTTGGGGCGCGGTCATGCTCATCACGTGGCTTGTGGCCAGATGGAGGGTTGGTCTTTTATGAAGGTAATCGAGTTCCTGAGATCCGATAAGGGTACATCCGTCGCAGTTTGGTCCCTCATGCTTGCGATGGCCGTCCTGTTGGCCGTCGCGTATGCGTTCGGCTGGGACGATGCCGGCCATATCGGTTTCTATGGCGTCCTTTGGCTGGCGGAGTCAGTCCTGTGGGGTATCTATGAATGGCAATGCCATAAGGCGCGCCGGCATACGATGGGCGAAAGGAATGATTTGCGTTGAACGAGTTGAGATGCCCGCATTGCGGGGAAGCATTCGAGATAAACGAGTCGAGCTACGCGAGCCTCGTGAAGCAGGTACACGACGCGGAGTTCGAGAAGGAAGTGGGCTTGAGGCTGCAGGCCATGCAGGACAAGAGCGTGGCCGAGCGGAAGTTGCATGATTCCGAGGTAGAGAATCGGCATAGGGCGGAGGTCGATGTCTTGAAGCGCCAGTTGGTCGATCTCCATAACCAGCTGAGCAGCCAGGAGTCCAGGCACGAGCTGGCGGTCATGCAGGCCGTGAGCGAGCAGAAGGACCATGTGCGTGAGCTGGAGCAGAAACTGAGCACGGCGGAATTGCAAAGTACGGTCCAGATGCAGGCCATGCGCGAAAGCTACGAGGGCAAGCTCAGGGACAAGGACGAGATGCTGGAATATTATAAAGATCTGAAAGCCCGGCAGAGCACGAAGATGGTGGGCGAGAGCCTGGAGCAGCATTGCGAGATCGAGTTCAACAAGCTCCGTGCCCTGGGATTCCAGCACGTGTACTTCGAGAAGGACAACGACGCGAGGTCCGGGTCCAAGGGCGACTATATATACAGGGAGTGCGATGCCGACGGGACGGAGATATTATCCATCATGTTCGAGATGAAGCACGAGATGGACACGACGGCGTCGAAGCACAAGAATTCCGATTTCTTCAAGGAGCTCGACAAGGATCGGCGGGAGAAGAAGTGCGAGTACGCCATCCTGGTGTCCCTGCTCGAAGCCGACAGCGACCTGTACAACCAGGGCATCGTCGACGTGTCCTATCGATACGAGAAGATGTACGTCGTGCGGCCGCAGTTCTTCATTCCGATAATCACGATACTCCGCAACGCGGCGTACCATTCGCTCGATTACCGGCGTGAGCTGGCCCAGGTACGGAGCCAGAACCTGGACGTGGTACGGTTCGAGGAGAAGCTTGGCGAGTTCAAGGAGAAGTTCGGACGCAAATACCGTATCGCGAGCGAGAAGTTCGGCGCGGCGATAGACGACATAGACAAGGCGATAGCCGCCTTGGAACGTACGAAGAAAGAGCTGTTGTCGAGCGAGAACAACCTGCGCCTGGCGAACGTCAAGGCGGAGGACCTGACCATAAGAAAACTTACGGCCGGAAACCCGACCATGCAGGTGATGTTCGACAGGCCGTTCAGTCCCGGTAATTAAAGTTTTGGAGGTGCCGTATGTCTGACGTTACTTTTACCGATTGCATCGATTATTTGAAGGAGCATATGGACGACGTCGTCAATGCGATAAACGATCGGTTCGCGTCCACCAAGGATTCCATCCGGTCGAGCGTCTTGCGTGAAATCGAGTATGACAGGTCCTTGGACATGGATCTGTACTGTTCCGATACGGGACTGGAGGAAACCGTCAAGTCCTTCTTCGAACAGCGTGAGGGTTTCGGCCTCGACTTGGACGAGCTGCTCAGCGAGTTGGCTACGGAAGTGGTTGACCATGCGATCAAGGACTGCCTGATGAAGGCCTTTGGGGGAGAGCTGGACGAAGACGTATGGTACGCGGCCGTCGACGACGACGTGTGCTATGAGATAAGGGCTAAGAGCACGGCTGCCAGGTTCGAGGATCGCGGGTTCGTCATCAATGAGTTCCTGAACATAGGCGACCTGACCCTGGAAGACGTCATGTGCGAATGCGAGGATGATTGATCATGCTGTGTTACTGTCCAAGCTGTTTCAGGAAGATATACGGCGGCGAGCGCCGTATCACGGAGATGTCCGACCAGGCGTTCCAGTGTCCGGAGTGCATGCGCATAGGTTCCGTCGTCATGGGGTCTGAGCTCACGGACTACGGCAGGCGTGCGCGCGAGGCCCGTTGGCGGGACTACGAGAATCGGAAGTGGCAGGGCATACGCGAGCGGCAGGCATACGAGGATGCGTGCCGGCGGGATGCCGAGGCCGCGAGTTTCCTCAATTTCGGGTGGTGAGCTGGATGAAGGCCGAGTACGACAAGGAACGGGACATGTACGTGTTCGTATTCGAGGACGCGCTCGTCGAACGTGCCATGGTGCGTTACGTGGCGGACAAGCACGGGTTGGAGAACGTGAAGCGTAGCCTGGATACGGAAGGGGATCGCATATACCTGACGCGCGACGACTTTCAAGATTATCTGAAATGGGTGGGTTGACATGCGTAAGG
This sequence comes from Clostridia bacterium, assembly GCA_014804995.1. Taxonomy (GTDB): domain Bacteria; phylum Bacillota; class Clostridia; order Christensenellales; family Borkfalkiaceae; genus Coproplasma. The sequence continues at coordinate 614 of JAAUYS010000130.1, read as the reverse complement.
ATCTGGTGCTAATCAATATATGCCTGCTTGCCGTGTCCGTTGGCGCTATGGTTTGCGTAGCCGTTCCGTTATTGTATCTTTTGGGGTGATTTTCATGAAAACAGACTATGAGTACGTGGATCCGAGGGACAGCAATCCGGATTTCAAGTTCCCTCAGGTCAAGCTTGACGAGGTGCCGCATCCGCGACGCGACGGCCTTGACTATGATGGCGTCGTGCCGTTCGGCATGGGCATGAGCCTTTGCGTCGGCGCCAAACCCAAGGGTGATGGCCGATGACGGCGTTCCTGAGCCTGGAGACGTTGGTCGCGAACGCCCTGATCGAGCTTTCGAGCCGTATGAACGTGCTTACGGTCACGTTCGAACAGGTGGTGCATTACGCGTGGAACGTGGAACGGCTCATCAAGCGGCGTACGGGCAAGGACGTCATATCGCTGTTGTCGAGGCAGTACCAGTACGACATGGAGGGTAACGAGTATATCGACGTGACGTTCGACGATATCGGCAATCCCGTATTCGGGCTGAAGCCGGACGCGGACGTCAAGGCCATGGAGGATTTTTATAAATGGCCACACAGCATCGACATGATAAACGCATTGACGGATGGTTCGTCGTT
>JAAUYS010000129.1 GCA_014804995.1 Clostridia bacterium | reverse complement strand
TCCGTCAATGGTACCGGGCATCCACGATTGTCTGATTTCATTGCTGTCGGCAAGAAAATTAAACTTTCAGAGGATAGATGCCGGGAATTAATTGAGGAAGTCCGATCCGGCTGCATGGAATTATCCCGATATGATATAAAAGAATAATATTGCCAAAATAGATTTCGATGGCATAGTTGATGGCGGAGTGAAACTTTCTCACTTCGCCATTTTTTCCGCATGGGATAAAATAGCACACAATAGTATATTCATTGCCTTTCACGTATGGGCATAAAAACGAAGCGAGCATTGTGTTGAGTGCTTGAAATGTGCGTAACTTGCTGATATGATTGAGGATGTGAGGTTGTGGTGGTTCGGGCGCGATGAAAACGAAGCGTGCATTTACTTGAATTTGCTTTAATCGGGGTTTAATTTTGGAGCTGATCCGTTTAAGGAGCGTTTAAGGGGGCTTTAATTCCAGTTGAATTTACTTTAATATCGTGCGGCTGCATGGCTGGTTTTCGCTGGCCGTGTGGCCGCTTCTGTTGTATGGGTGGAGAATGAGCCAGAACGAGGCAGAAGGCGCGAAATTCAAGCGTATACGGCGTTTGTGGGGGTGTTGTGCTGCTTTGGTGGTATGGCCAACTTAGCACCACGGTACACGCCTATGCGTATGCGAGGGAGGTTCGATCGTGGAAAGTGTTTAAGGGCTTTTGAACGGCTGTTAAATGGTAGTGGCTTCGACAGGCTTTCAGAGGGTCAAAATGAGGTTGTCGGAGTGGTCAAAATTGTGTACGTTTCGTTTTCAAAATAGAGTTTGACCGTCAGTTGGATAGTCATTTGGGTACTCATTTACGATGTAGTTTGCGCCCCCATACGGACAAAAAACGAGTTAAAAACGGCAGTTTTGAAGCGATTAACACCCCTTTAATACCAAAATTTGGCTGTTAAATATCGTGATGCAAATATCGTTAAGTTGCTGATATTCTGAGGGGATAAAGCGTTTAATGGAACAAAAAAGAGTAAAAAACAGGTAAAACTCTCCTATTTTGATCCCTTAAAGGGTATATCACGAGACCATATTAGACACAGCTGCAAGCTCATTATTGATACATTCTGCATACCTGGGTTGCTCAGTGGACTTGAGACGTTCAAGAACGAGATCGGCGAGATCCGTTGCCTGTTTCACGCGGCGCTGTTTGGCTGTTGCCGTTTTAAGAGTGTTTATTTCATCTTTTAACTTCCTGCATGATCGCAAATAAAAAGCTGTATATGCTTCATCTCTAAATTTGAGGGAAGTTGCTATATCCGGCTGATTAAGAATAAGGCGGACAGTCGGAGAAATATGGACAGCTGGATATTTTTGAGAATAGGTATGCAACGCTGTATCAATACATTTGTTTTTATCGGCATTTTTAGGGAGACTTCGAGCCAGTTTTCCAAGAAAATCAAGGCGCTTGGTAAAAACATCAAGTTTTACAGTGGAGTCAATCAGATGAAAAGTTTCCAGCATTTGAAACATCTTGCCGGTAGCTACTCTATTTGCAGGATTAGGCGTGATCTTCCATAAAAGCAAGCAAATAGCTATTATGATGATAAAAGTGATCATATAAAATCTTTTAATAGACTCTTTGAGAAATAACACGAATTACCTCAAAAATACAGCGTATATTCCCGAGATATGCTTTTTCTGTACCAGAATATTCGGGGTTATCCGAACTTAAAAGGATATAATTATCCCCGTAACGGTCTAAACAGTTCTTTTTAACTCGTTTGATTACGAAACGATCATCGTAAACGATGGCGATTACTCCTTGTCGTACATTATGCCATCGGGAGGGAGCAACTTCACGACAGAGCACTTTTGCCCCGTTTTGAATCTGCGGTGCCATTGAATCTCCAGAAACCTTGAATACACAACTTAAGTCGTCTATGTGATCCGATTTTTCGGGTATAATATTGATTGTTTCCGGCGATTCATTTACTCCATCACAAAATTCTTTGAAAGTTGCAGTAGGTTCCGCTTCATAAAAACGAACAGGAATTGTTAAATCACGATCCGCATGAACTGCTAAACCTAAAGGTTCTACATTAGATTCCTGAATAGGCGCCTCATTGAGCATATTACCGATACCTGTTCTTATCCAGGCTATATTTAACTCAGGGAATGCGTTAGATATTTTATCTAAGGTGCTTCTTCTGGTATTGTCTCCCATTTTGGAAACGCTAGCGTTACCAAGCCCTACTATTTTCTGAAAAGAAGTATCATTCAACCCTTTATAGTTGATAAATAAGCGTAAACGGTCTCTTAAATCCATAATCAATTAGATATTAATTCTAATTTTATATCTAATATACTTGCAAATATTAGATATTATATCTATCTTTGCAGAGTGTTCCAATAGGAACAACTGCCAAAGATACGAAAAAAAAGGCAGACAGACAAGACGGATATTCAGATAGAAATCAATAAAAGTAAAAGGATATGAGAACAGAAGCAGGTCGTTACATTGAGGCGACGAAAGAAACGAGAAAGAATTTAGAAAAAGCATTAGGGTGTACGGACCGTATGATCCGGAATGCACTGACGTATGTGAGTGACACAAAGTTGGCGCGGAAGATACGTTATATTGCGGTCAAAGAATATGGGGCGGTGCCAATGTCTCATTGCCCAGAGTGTGAGACAATGCACAACGTAACAGAGGACGGCCGCCAGCTTATGGTGCAGAACTTCGACAACGGAGTGCGGCTGGAAATAGACAAGCAGACCGGTGCGGCTGTGGTTTATGACCGCAAAGGCAGAGTGCTGGAAACTCGCCAGATTGAAAGGTTTCCCGAGCTGTCAGAAGTTCAACTCTACGCAAAAAGTCTTTGAGTATGGAAACAGTAAACGGAACAATTTGCATAAGCCACGCGGAGCTCACCGGGCGGATAATTACGACGGCAAACCTTAATAATCTGGTGCGTCGTGGTAAGGTTAAGCAGGTGCAAAAAGGAGGCAACGGGCGTGAGGCTCTGTTTTCCGTTGAGAGCTTGCCGATGAAGTGGCGCACGGAGGTTTACCGCCGTTATCCTGACTTGCAGGAGCAAGCCGACAGCAAGGAATTTTTAGACACGGTGCAGCCTGACGGTGCAGCTTTGAACTTCTTTGAGAGTTACACGCTTGCCGACGGCAGAAACTTACCGGCAGACAAGGTGCTGGAGTATTCAGCAAACGCAGCAATTATGAATGCTTTCCGGGCGTGCTGGGATGCTCATGTGAGCAAGCGGCAACGCAGTGGTAAAAAGGCACTGGCAGCAAAAGAATTTTGGGCGCGTGCGGCTGGCTCGCTTCCGCGACTGGCTGACCGCTGGCCCCACTCACTGCCAGGCAGTGCGCGCCGTCTGCAAATGAAGATGGCGGAGTATGTGGAGCAAGGTTATGCGTGCTTCATATCCGGCAAATATCTGAACGGCAACGCTGCAAAAGTAGCCGACGAGGACCGCGAGAATGTCTTAACGGCCCTGCTGGCACACCATAACAACCTCCCTGACACATTGGTGGCAGAGGGTTACAACCGCTTTGCCGACGCAAAGGGCTGGCCGAAGATCACAGCTAAGACAGTAGGCGTGTGGCGTGAGAAGTTAGGCACGGTGATACGTGCCGGCCGTCTGGGAGTGTCGAACTTCCGCAATAATGTGACAATGCAGGTGAAGCGCAGTCGACCGAGCACGCCACTGCTGATGTGGTCGCTTGACGGCTGGACTGTGGAGCTGCTGTATCAGGCAACCATGCTGGACAAAGAGGGGCATACCGTAACGACCTACACCAACCGCCTGACTTTGGTTGTGGTTCTGGACGTGTTCAACAATTACCCGATAGGTTACGCCGTCGGCACGCATGAGAGCCCGGCACTGATTAAAGAGGCTTTGAGGAACGCAGCCAAGCACACCGCAGAGCTGACCGGGCAAATGCTCCGGGCGAACCAGATACAGAGCGACCGCTACGCTATCAAGACAATGGAGGATCTTTATGCAGTGATGGGCGGTAAGGTTACGCCGGCACAGGCACACAACGCGAAAGCAAAGCCGGTGGAGCCTTATTTCAACTATCTCAATACAAATTACTGTATCAGGTGCAACAACTGGTCGGGCTTCGGTATTACCACCGACCCGAAGCGCCAGCCGAACAGCGACGCGCTCAACCGCATACGCCACCAGTTCCCTGATGAAGCAGGACTCCGCGCACAGATTGACGAAATGATGCGGCTGGAGCGCATGGGAAAACGTGAAGCGTTTATGGCCGGGCTGGATATGCTGAAACCGGAACACCGCCTGCCCCTGAGCCGTGAAAGCTATCTGCTGAATTTCGGCGCTGATACCGGCTTTAAGAATGTGCTCGAGGGTTGCGGACTTCGCCCCACCATTTTAGGGGTCAAGCGTGATTATGATTGCTTCAATCTGGACTTCCGCGACCATGCGGCAGAGCGATGGACGGTATTGTATGATCCTGACGATCTGCATACGGTTCTGGCCGTGAATGAGGCAGGCACACGCCGCTACATGATGGAGGAGAAGTATGTGCAACCGATGGCCTTAGCAGACCGCAAGCCCGGCGATGCAGAACAGCTCCAGAGAGTGCGCGACTTCAACAAAGAGCTGGAAGCACGGACAGCCGAGCGCATGGGTGAGGCATACCGACGCACCGAGCAGATAATCGCCGGCACTCCGGCACTTCGCGGCAGCATTGAGGACAGGCTTCTGATTACTGACAGCCGCGGACAGCATAAAGACCGCCGGAGTGAAAAGCGGTGCGAGGCGCACACCCGATTAACAGTCGCCGACATTGAGGCATTAGAGGTGAAAGCCGTCGAGATCCCTATTATCCAGCAAGGCGATAGCGACCCAGACACAGTTAATTATAACATATTCTAAAACGTAAAAGGACATGATAACAACAGACGAGAAAAAGCAGATAAGCGAACAGCTCCGCGCATACTGTGAGCAGAAAGGGAGTCAGAACAAAGCAGCTGCCAGCCTTAACGGTGTGAGCAGCGCGACGGTCAGCAAAGTGCTTGCCGGAAACTGGGACACAATAGCCGATGACATGTGGCGGAGCATAGCCGGACAGATAGGAGCCGGCAAGACCGCCGAGGAGTGGCAGCTTGTACCGACCCGCGCTTACAAGACCAT
>JAAUYS010000128.1 GCA_014804995.1 Clostridia bacterium | reverse complement strand
TGATGACAGCAAACCCTTCATGTGGAGAGTTATACAATCCGTGACACTCTGTAGCTTCGAGGACTTGATCGGATATCACATGACCAAGTCTCGGATCACTACCATGCATTAGTAACTCCTTTCTCTTTCAGGAATGAATTCCTGGATTATTTGTTCATGTCTTTTTTGTTAGACATTCACTCCAATAATATATAGACCAAATTTCTATCTATATATTATAACAGTGAGACATGGAGGAAGTCTCAATACTCAAACGCTGAAAGGAGAAAGAAGTTGTTTAACGATCATGGCGAACTTCTGCTGGATGATGACATCGCAGCAGAGGTAAATGAAATCCAAGGAGAGTTCGATGACCGCGAAGCTCTTACCAATTCATGGAAGAAATCACTGCAGGCCATCAAGGATCTCTTTATTCCAAAAGCTGGGAAAATCGCTGATAGATTGATCCCTTGGGTACACGCAGTAAACATCGACAAAACAAATCTTCCCGAGCTTCCATTCGAACCTACCAACTCTCTGAAGGATGAGTTGATCACATACTGGACGGCAAAGATCGAACAGTGTCACGAACAGGCATGGAGGAATGATCTCCACCTCCTTCTCGATCATACCTTGGATACAATGATCAAGGGAGGACTCATTAAGAGTGTGATCGAACGAGAGCATCTGGGAGAAGAACAGTACAAAGAGTTCCATGACAACCTCATGGAGTATGAAGACAAGGCTGTCAAGGGACGCGACGATTACTATCAGGACCTCTACAACAATATGGTCAAACTCATGGCGGACGATGACCTGATCATCAAATCACTCATCGAAGATCCAATGGTGATTGCACTTGTACTCGCAATCGAGAAGCGAGACAACGAAAGTGGTGTTGAAGTTACGATCGCAAGACGCGATCAGACTGTCGATGTTGAAGAGTAACGAAAGGAAGGATGGAGAGGGCTTCATGCCCTCCCCATTCTTTTTACTCCATTTCGTAATTGTCTCGCTCAACTGTCTTGTTGTATGTCCTGACTGGATTCTTTTCCTTGTCGGGATATAAAAGAGTAGAGTCCTCCCCTCTCATCCACCATGATGGTCCTCCATCTGGATCTTCTGGATCTCCATTCTTTGAGAACTTCATTACATCATAGAAGCCAATTCCTTCATCAATATGGAAATGACGAAGAAGTGAATGTATTGTATCATAGAGACCGAAGTACATATTGTATCCGGTCTCTGCCAATATGATAAATCTCACCATGACTTCCATGTCGTCAAAGAACTTGAGCATGTTGGAGTTTCCACCTACATCCATCTTGTCATCAAAGTAGAGCTTTGTGCTCTCTCCTTTAAGAAAGACGAATGTAGACTTGAAGTAGTTGATGAGTGTGATGAGAGGTTTGAAGAAGTGCTCATCTCCTACCACTGACTGCTCAAAGTACTTTAGGTAAAGACCGATGTATTGTTCCACTGATTGGATGACTGTCATGATATCGTCAAGCCATCCAACTCTATCGGTCTTGAATTTACCATTCCCTATGAGGATATCATACAGGAACTCATTTCTACGATAAAGATACTCTGTATAAGTTGTGGGTGGATCCGCCAATCCATGAAGATCCATGTTCGCTTTGTCGTAGAGGATATCCTTATAAAGCTCAGACCGAATTATCTTCGGAAGTGGTTCTCTCTCATGGAAATACTCCTTATCATCAGATGGGATTTTGTCCTCATCTCTAATGTAGATATCCTTCTGGAAGACAGCATGATACATCATGTCATCTGGAAGATCCATGAGAATAGATAAGAACTTGTTTACTGCCTTGGTATTCATCTTCCAACCAGTCTCATCTTCATAGTCCATGAAGATTCTGTTCCCATCTATATCTTCCAAATACCTCATATCTTTGGAATTGAGAATATCATGGAAGTATACATATCCCCGATCATCCTCACCATAGTCCGTATCGAGTACCAGGTGAACATACCAATCAACCGGATATTGTCTGGTAGGGAATGGTTTCTCATACCGGAACGTATTCATGTTATCCACATGAACTGCATACCCTTGACCAGTCCTAGGATAGAAGTATCGGTAAGCCAACAGGTCCTCATCTGAGATTCCATACTTCTCCTGGATGACTTTCATCGGGGACTTGAAATCTTCATCAAATGGATTATTGGCCAGGTCATATGTATAGAGAGCCTTGTAGATATTCTCATACTCAATGAACTCTTCTCTCGTATCTGACTCAACAATCATTCTCTCGAGATAATCCCTCATCGGATAGATGACATCATGATAGATTCGATAGAAGTCTTCTGGTACCTGGATTGCAAAGTTCGACATGAATGAACGAATTCGCTCTGTATCAATATGCTTACATGAATCCAGGTACTTGATGAAGCCATCATAGTCCAGATTGAAATTGAACCCTGGAGTCGCATAGAGCTCATCGTTCTTATAGGACAAAGTATCCTTGGCCCCAATATTCATACATGAAGCAGCAATGATGAAGACGATCACATCATAAAGCGGCTGCGGTGACGTACCAAAGATGGCTGGAATATCCAGCATCATATCCTTTGATGTCTCCTTGTTATCAAGGATCATCTTGGCGAAGTATTGAGACTCGAAGATGTACTTCATCTGGTGGATAGTAGCTTCGATAGATACATACTTCGAGTTGGCTATCGAGTAGTCTCTGTCTTGAAGGATGTTCCTCGTATCCGGAAGATCCCACCATGTCTGATCATCCTTGATGGTATCTGGATATGACTCCGATACATTCTTCCCATTCTTCACTGAGATATACTCATTGTCTCTGTCGATGCTGATTGGAATGAAGTATGGATCAAACTCATCGAGTGCTTTGTAGTTATCATCTGGATCAAACTGTTGACCCTTCATCAGCATGTACTTCTTGACACTCAATCCCGAGTAGCCCAAAATCTGAATGAGTTTCTCATAAATCTCATCAGTACCCTTCATCTGTACTAGCTTAGGGAGTTCCTGAGTAAGGAGTCTTCTGATATCATTGGAGAGAAGGGTCTTCTCATCTAGATCGTACATTGACAGGATGATATGGATGATCGAATCATCAATGTACTGTCTGGTAGTGATAGACTTGATACCTCGATTACAGATGTGCATCAGAGCCATTGCCTGGATGATGAGTCTCATGAAGAGACGATATGTAGGATACACACCTTCCAGGTTAGTGTTGTACATCCCAACCATCACATACTCGCGATAGTCAGCATAGACCGATGCGAATTCCTTGATGAGTGTAGGATTGACATCTGACCTGGTGAGAGCGTATCGAATGATCTCGAAGTCCTTGGCGTTCCTAGCGATGAATGGATCTATCTTGAAATAGCCAAGATACCTCAAGTACTCCTTGTCTGGATTATCATTAAGCACCTTTTCATAGTCATCCATATTCATCCAAAGTGTCTGAATCATCTCAGAGTACTCATGTACCGGTTTATCCTCTACGTGAAGCTTGGCCCTTACTGCAGGAGACAGATGAATGTACTCATGCTTAGGAGTGTTGAGTGGAGGGAGACCACTGAGCGTACGATAGTATTCATTCTGTTCCTCATAGCATTCCAAAAATGCTTCCCTACCTCGCTTACGAAGATTCTCATGGAAGATAGCTGGAACAGATGATGGTCTTTCAAAGTACGAATCCATTGTCCTGTAACCAATATTGGTTTGGACTTCCTGGAACATCCAATATCTCCAGAACGGTAGATATGAAAGGTAGGTATCGTTCTCAGTACGAGCATCCATCCACATATTGGATGCAATCTTAACATCTTCTGTTTCGTACTTCTCTGCCTCCCGCATATCTTTGAACTCAATGAAGTCAAATATCTTCTTGATATCATTAAATAGATTTTGCAGAGGTCCTACCTGTTTCTCATTATCGGAATTCATACTGAATCACCATCCAAGATGTCCAACCTGTACACATCATTGAATTCTGACTTGACAGTCATCTCTTCCTCATTGAACTTAAGACGCTTGATATCTACCTCTGGTACTGGACACCCCACGAGCTCTTCACCAGTGTCATCCCTCACTGCCTTAAAGCGAGCTCTGTTGTTCTGCTTGTCCCACTCACACACTGTTGAGTGAGGAATGCTCTCAAACGCTGTGTATGTATCAGAGATATCAGGACCACCTGTCCATGATGATGGATCAAATTCAACAGCTTCAGCCATCTGTTCAGCCTGTACTGGTACAACTGGAGCGAGGTTCTGTGGTTCCTGTACAAATGGATTCGCCTGAGGCGTCGGTTGCTGAGGTTCAGGTTGAGGTGGCATCGTTGTGAGAGGCTGATCAAAGAGTGATGCCGCAATGGAGGAACCGATGAGATCGAGATTTCCATCTTCCTCTTTAACTCCTCCACCCTCTTCATTTGCCTTGAGTTGTTTGTAGTATAGATCAGCTCTGGCCTTCTTGAGCGATCCAATCTCCCTCAAGCAGTTGAGAGTGTTTGAACGAGATGCATTGATAGTTGCAGCGAGATCAACACTGGCCTTGGTAACAGGTCCCTGTATAGTGGAATTAAACTTACCCATCAATGCTTTGGTGAAGTTCTTCTGCTCGACCACCAGTGAGTTTAGCTGCTTGAGTTCTGGAGCGAACTCTTTATCATAATCCCGCTTCTTCTTTTTCTTCTTGATGTCTCTTTCTTCAAACTCAATGTCACTCTCTTCTATCCAGCGCTTGTAACGCTTCTTGTCTTTCTTGACTGGAGTAACATCAAGCTCATCACCCATGATGTTGCCATAAGCCTTATTGAAGGCATCCATCTGTTCCTGACGTCTTTCCTTCTTCGACTTCTTGGTACCATCCTCACGATACTTGCTCGATTTCTTCTTCTCTTTCTCGACGAGTTTGGCTTCTTCCTTCGCCTCTTTCTTGGCACTCTTCTTTGTTTTCGCTCGCGCATATATAGCATCCAAGGAGCTATCCAGTTCCTTCTCGGAAGTGATGTCTACTTCTTTCTTCACGATAAACCCTCCTTCTGCGGGTGTAATTAACTGAGCTGTTTCAAACTTTCAACCTAAATACATAGCCTACAAGGAGAACTTCTGCCATGATACCTAAGGCCTATGACGACTTCATTGTAGTCGAAGGTGGGATGAAAAGGGTCAGTACCCTCATCCCCTCTATAGACCGTGTAGTCGAATTTCACACAAACCGTCTCCTTGATATCCGAGATATCGGGATCGAAGTAATACCATTACTCAATGTGAAACTCAGTGATGGTACGGAGACGTGTATTTTCGCACATGATTACACCATCGGAACAATGGAACTATATCCCGTGGATTTCCATAACGATGATGAACTATACAGATTAGATCCATACACAGTTGGAAGTCTACTGATGTATGGTGATTACGATGATGAGTACATCAATCTCCCAAGCTACTTCTCGTATGTCAACTCATACCTGCTGGATCGCAATGGATGGGAGATGGGACAAAAGCTTGGTACTGGAGGAAAGGTGTACTTTGCATACAAGTATTCCAACTACGACCTAGTGAGATGGACCGACTTCTTCCGTAATGTAAAATGTAGAGTCATGGAAGGATGTGAACCCGTTTTCCCATTGGAATATGCTACCGGTACATTCCGCACACGTCGTCAGCTACTAAGTGGAGTATTTGATGTTGGATATGTCAGAGAGCCATTTGACAATAGACTACAGATCTCTTCTATCCATGAAGAGAGACTGATGGCTGTGCATGATATTCTTCGGTCAATGAAATCGGAAGAGCGTCGTGT
>JAAUYS010000127.1 GCA_014804995.1 Clostridia bacterium | reverse complement strand
GAACAGGTCGGTAAAAATGAAGCTATGGTGTCCCGATGGTGTTCCAACAAGATGAAACCCTCCCTTGATACGCTTGTGAGGATTTCTGAATTACTTGATATCGATGTTAAAGACTTAATCGTAAGCAATAAAGCATAGACATGGATAAGAAAGAAGTATTGCCGATGGGAAGAAGGTAAGATATGAATTTGACACAAGACATACAGTTTCAAATAGAATGCCTTGTGGCAGAACTCGCTGAAATGCTTATGGCAGAATATGGCTGGGACATACACCGCGCCCTTGACGAGCTATATTCATCAACCACCTTTGCCAAGCTCAACGATCCAGAATGTGGTCTCTACTATCAGGGCGCAGTCTATATTTTCCAATTCCTCAAATCCGAAATCGAGACCGGCAAAGTCGCGTAAATAGAACAAACATTATATTCTTGGGACATAACGAATCCTACAACATAGAATTACTTATGGATATTCCTACATCTCGGCAATGTCCGAGCCTCAGAAAGGTGCTCATACGGATTTGTATCAGATAAAGGATAGTGTTGACTGTAAAGCCATTAAGTTGGATAAATGTGGGATTGCTTTGGATGATATTTTCAATAATGCGCCGCCGGTTTTGACACTTTCGCTTTCAGACAGGTCCTTGACAAATACGGGATTATTGTTAATGTCAGCCCAAATCCTCGCCATGGAGAGCCTGCTGAAGAATATCTCTTTGATGAAGTTATGGATAAGGAACGGTTCACTATAGAACGCACTAATGCGTGAATGGATAGTTTCAGATCTATTCTGTGTAGCTTTGACACAATCGTTTCCAGTTGGGAGGTATAGAACAAGTTTAGATGACTTGATAAATTATTTTTTTAGATTAATGGTTCACTTATCAGAAATTATTATTAACTTTGCGGTTGCAGACCGCTCCTGCAGAAGCCCCGGTCTGGGGTAAAGCGGAGAGGGATGTATGGATGTTTCCTTGGAATCATCCTATTAAATACATAAGAAAGCGTTTATCCGCGCTGATTCTTGACGAACTGGAATGTCTCGCAAACTTTCATAATAAAGTCAAGGATTGAGCAACGGTAGATGCCCGTGGATATGTAATTCTCTTGCTTTCGGCATGATATTTCGTGAGGAATATAGCCGAATGCACTGATTGCATATACAAGCGTGGGCTTCTGCGTTGCCGTCCGACTTTATTAGGGCAATGCGAGAAGCCTCAGTTCGTAGGACGGTAACAGATACAGATTCCTACGCTTTTTTCGTAAAATGACACATGCCAACGAGGGGATGACCGCGGCAATTCTTACAATTATGGATAATATATTCTCAGTAAGCTTCTTTTGGAAAGGGGAAAAGAGATGCGTTGAATCCTCTTGTGATCATTGGCCTGTAAATGATACCGATGCCTATGGCCTTGCATTTCTTGCAATAAAATCATGCGTTGAGAATCAGGAATTGGGAAAAACTGAAATCGTTCGAAACGTTGACCTTGTAGCTAATCAGAAAAGCTACCATTGGGATGCTATTCCGCTCTAAAATATCCTTATATGAGTGTCATTTCTAAAGTGGATGAGAAAGTTAAGTATGTGATTAGCTTGCTTTCTGATGACTACACCGAGGAAGAGTTTCTTTCTATTTTTAAAGAAACCTATCCGGCAGATTACAAAAAGTGTATGGCTAAATTTCTTAAAGAGGAGAGAAATACCAAGCTCGGTAAAAGCCATCCGATGCAGCATCCCGACCATCATATTAAGGCTGCTCTCCGATCCTATTTGAGTAGGACAAAACAGCAATCTAACCAAAACAATAAATCATGAAACCAATTATTCCAAAATTATGGATGGTAATAGCAATGCTATGGTTATCCATCTCAGCATCTGCCTACGACTTCGAGGTGGATGGTATTCGTTATGACATAACGTCAATGACAGAATTAACCGTGTCTGCCTCTTCTCTCTCGGAAATGGTAGAGCCTAATCTCGTTATCCCTGAATCTGTTGACTTCAATGGGAAAACACTACAGGTCACAAATTTAGGGGTGGGATTCGCGCAAAATAACTCCGTTATAGAAAAGGTTATTATTAATGCTGATATAGAATCAATCTCCAAAAATGCATTTTTTGGCTGCGTAAACTTGCAAAGTGCAGATATCAAATGTGCTTCCAGAATAGAATATGGCGCTTTTTCAAACTGCGAACGTATCTCTGAGTTGGTTCTGTCGGATCACCTTTCTGAAATTGGTAAATATGCATTTTCGGAATGTATAAACCTTGAGACTATTAACCTTCCGGAATCACTACTTCTATTAGGAGAAAAAGCATTCCAAGGCTGTTCAAAATTAAATCATGTGGACATAAGCAATGTAAACAATATTCAATCTTCCACCTTCGAAGATTGTGTATCGTTATCAGATATCCAAATATCAAGCAAGATAGAGGAAATAGGGTCTTCTGCCTTTAAGACAACAGCACTTGAGACTTTTGAAATACCCAATTCTGTAATTTCTATCGGAGAATATGTTTTCTCAAATTGTCCTAAATTGCAGAGCTTGTCTATCGGCAGTGGTATAAACACAATTTCGGCACCGCTATTCACAGAATGTCCGGCTTTGAGTGACTTGTCATTTTCAGATGGAGATAACGCTTTAACATTCTCATATACAACTGGAGATGCGAAATTTAAATCATCTGGTAGCTCTGAATCGATGGGTGTAAGTGCATATGGATGCTTTGAAGGAACTAATATAAAAAATGTGTATATAGGAAGAAATCTGAAGTGTGGATCGCCTCGGTATAAAGCCTATAGTGTGCCATTTTTGGGTAATGGAACCCTTGAAACCCTGACTATAGGTCCGAAAGTGTCAAATATTCCTTTAGCGGGTATGTGGTCTGGTGGTGGTGATATTACCGAGTCAACATTTGCATCTTACATAGTTGGATTCTTTCAAGGATGTGAAAATCTAAAAAAGATAAAAATATTAGGTGGAGGATTAACATCACTATCTAACCAGATCTTTCAGGATTGTATAAGTCTTCAGGATATTTCCTTTGGATATATGATTTCAAGTATAGGTTCTAATGCATTTGAAAATTGTGAGTCGTTATTAAATCTATACTTTTATTCAGAAACTGCACCGTCTTATTCCGGAGAATTCCCCAATAATCTATATATTAATAGTAAAGTGTTTATTCCAATTGGGGCAAGAACCTCATATGAAACAACCTCTCCGTGGAAAAACTTTTGGAATTTAGAAGAGAGTGCAGATCTAATAGCAGGGTTTACATTAGATGGTATAAAATATGAAGTATTACAAGATCATAATGTACAAATCATAGGTACGACCTTTGAAGAACTTTCAGATATTATATTGTCACGGACGGTTATTTACCAAGGACAAGAATTCATTTTAACAGCCATCTCTCAGACGGCATTTACTGGAAACGAATATATTCAGTCTATTGAAATCTCAGACGGTATTGTAGAAATAAAGGATAATCAATTCAAAGATTGTATTAATCTTAGTAAAATCGTACTGCCCGATAATCTTACAGTAATTGGGGCTAATGCGTTCATGAATTGTTACACTCTAACGGACATTAATATTCCAAATACTGTTCATTCAATAGGTGATTATTGTTTCTATGAATGTAAGCTATTATCAGCTATAGATCTAAAAGATTGTGGCATTAGTTTAATCTCTAACAGTGCTTTTGAAAATTGTGAGCAAATATCCATAATATCTTTACCAACCAGCGTACAAACAATAGACTCTCGTGCGTTCAAGGGTTGTAAGTCTCTGTTAGGTATGAATTTACAGAATGTACAATATATAGGCGATGAAGCTTTAAGCCATTGTGAATCTATTAAATCCATAAACATTCCGGAATCATGTATGATTGTTGGAAATGGTGCTTTTGACGGTCTTAACAATTTGAAAAGATTGACAATCGAACAAGGTTCAATTCCTATAGTTGTTGGGTATAGTAATGATCTCACTCTATCCAGTGCCATAACTCCTTTCCCCAATCCATCGGATGTAGATGAGAAACGGACTGGGTTTAGAAATGGGTATTACGACGGACTTTTCTATGGATTACCAATTGAACATCTTGTCATAAACCGTGATATTGAATTGCCCAAGTATTATGAGCGTACTATGGGTAACTCTACATCAAGTTATTCAACGGTGTATAATGATATCGTTTATTATCCTCCATTCTATGGGCTGACCAATCTTAAATATTTGGAGATTGGCGAAAACGTATCAGCCATCTGTAAAAATCAGATTGAAGCTGTTGTTGATGCTGTTCCTACCACAATGGAGTATACAAATTTTGGAAAGTGCGATAACATAGAGGTAGTTGTATCGAATAATCCTAATGCTCCAATAGGAGGAGGTTTTTCTCAAACTGTTTACGAGAAGGCTCCCTTGTTTTTACCTAATGGAGGATTGGAGTCTTATAAGTCCGATGATTATTGGAAAAATTTCGCTCAAATGAATGAAACTTCATTCATACCTATTGAGTCTATCACTTTTGAATCTGATGAAGTGATAATTGGCATAAATGAGAGTAAAATGCTTAGCCCAATAATAAATCCCTCTAATGCATCTATCAGGACTCTCAATTGGAGTAGTTCTAACGCTTCAATTATAGAGGTCTCAGAAGATGGAGTGGTTACTTCATCATCGCAAGAAGGAGAAGCCGTTATAACGGCAACGGCTTGTGACGGAACTGGTGTGACTAATTCCATCAAAGTAATCGTTCCGGAAGGAGCCGGAGTATCAGATATGTATTCTGACAGTAACATTGATATCAGTGTTGCGGAAGGTAAATTATATATCCGAGGAAAGGCAGACACGGATACTGTTCTTGTTTACAATGTTCAAGGGCAACTTATAATTTCAACAAACGATAGCAGTATCAACATAGGATCTAAGGGTATTTATATAGTAAAGATTGATTCTGTAAGTAAAAAGGTTATCATTTAAAACTTTTCTGAAAGTCATATGCCCGACCGATTTCTAAATCAGGTCGGGCATATTATTTGTAAGCATTAATTCAACTACACCTTGCGATAAGTTGAAGTACATAATTAATATAGAAACATCGGCACAACTCCATAGGGTTGTAGCCGAT
>JAAUYS010000126.1 GCA_014804995.1 Clostridia bacterium | reverse complement strand
TTTTGAACACGTCTCTTTCAAAGCATTTTTCCGATATTTCCGTTAATACACGTTCGTACTCGGCGCGGACTGCCCCTACAAAAGTTCCGCTTGCGCTTTCAACTAAATGAAGAGTGTAAGTATCCCCGGTAACCAAATCAATAAGTTTAGTCCTAACTTCTCCGTTTAAAGAAGAAATTTCAACCTGCATTTCAAACTGGTTATCCAAAATGTTTGTGGTGTAAAAATACGTCTCACCGTTTAAAGAAAACCCGAAAGGAACAAGTTTATCAAAATTAGGCGTTTTGTATTCAAAAATATTTATCATAACTCTATTTATTCCCGCGTGTTTTATTGTAACCCGAAGCAAACGAGTCGTAAGTCATTATTGTATTTCGCTCCAAATCGTTCAAGGTTTTAAACCCGCTCTTTTCAAGCGCAATCATCTTTATGGTGAATTTGTCGCCGTACTTGTAATCGGCGTAAACGTCGCCGTTTCCTTTGCCGGTAAAGTGTGCGTTTACACGGTTTAAAACTTCTTTTGCCTGCCCCACGTAGTACATATTTTTCGTTGAGTTAAACAGTATGTACACACCCGCAAAGTTTTTAGTTAAAGCGTAGGAGGGGCTACCTTTACCGCCGAAGCTTGTATTTCTTAAAGAAAAGAACTCTTGCGGGGTAATTTCCAACGTATTGCTTGCCAAATCTTTAATTTTTTTAATTATATAGCGCTTTTTTCTGTAATAATGGTAAAAGGTTACCGCGCAGAATACAACGCAGAACAAAACCACTATAAAGATAAGCGTAACAAGCCATTCCATAATCAACTAAAAGTATACCAAACCGCCCGCTTTAAGTCAATAATTTAAACAAACTTTTGTTTATTTTTATATGCGTGCAGATAAACAAGTGGCAAGTTCTTTAGAACTTGCCACTTTTGAATTTAATTATTTAATTGCAACAGCAGTCGCAACAGTTACAGTAGCACCTGCAACAGTCGCAGGGCAAGCAATAGAAGTATCTTGTAATAATAACGGCCGAGGGGTCGTTTACTACAGTCGTTACGGGGTTGCTGTAAGTGATAATAGGCGGTTCGCCAGAATAATCGGTTATGGTTGAAACATTAATTAAGGTTTTCATATCAGTCCACCGTTACGTCAAATTCAACCGTTACCGCTTCGCCGACGGCAAGGTCGGGAAGAGCAAAACCCGTCTGGGGGTCGTAAGCGGGATAAGGCGTTCCGTCAATTTTTACGCTACCAGCAACAAACGTAGTACCCGCGGGGATAGGGTCGGTAAATACAAGATTATTCTTTAATAAAGAACCGGTATTAGTTATAACCGAAGTATAGTGCAGGGTATCGCCTTTAACGGCGTAAGCCTTGTCTACGCTCTTTACGTTCGTAATTCTGTTTGAAATAATCTGTACGGAAACGGTGTTTGTGTTTTCAGTAAAACGTACTTCGCTCCTTGTAGGGTCGTCTACGGAATAGCTTAGTGTGCCGAAGTCGGTTACGGGCGACTGGGTCATAGGGTTATTCGCCTGAATGGTGTAGGTTACCGTAACAGCCTGACCGGGATTGAGTGAAGGTAGGGGGAAGCCTGCAACAGGGTCGTAAGAAGGCTGGGATACGCCGTCTACGGTTACGCTACCGGAAACGTAAGTTGCTCCGCTTGACATATTATCTTTAAATACAAGGTTGAAAAGCTGTGTTTGCGAGTTGTTGGTTATTACTACGGTGTGTACCGAAGTTTCGCCTTCCTGTAAAAAGGTTTTATCCCCGCTTTTAATTTTGGGAACGGAATAAGTTAATATTTCGGTATTTACTATGTTGCTGTCCAATTCGGCTGAAATCGTATCGCCGTCGGGCAGAACGTAGTTGAATGCTATATTTGATTGGTTGGGTATTATCATATAAGTTCTCCTTAGTTTACTTGTACCTGAAAAATTATTGTTACGCTTGCCTGTGGCGTCAGGTTCGCCACGAAAAATCCCGTTTGCGGATTATATGCAGGGTAACTTACGCCGTCAACCGTTACAGAACCGTCTATAAACGTAGTTCCTGCAGGTATTCCGTCTTTGAATACTACGTCGGTTACGGGTATGCTACCCGTATTTTTAATGACGGAAGTATAGGTTAAAATATCGCCTTTAACTGCAAACGCCTTGTCAACGCTTTTTACGTTCGTCATCTGTCGCGCAATTATAAACACGGCAACGGGGTTAGAGTTGGAAAAACTTGTTGCGGGGTAGCCTGTAAAGGGGAAGAACCGGTAATCCGCCCTTGCAATGTTAAATACAGGGTTTACCGCTGGCAAAGAATTTACAGTAACTTTAAAGGTTACCGTAACTGATTGCCCCCCGGATATGCTTGAAATAACGACGGGAAGCGCCCCCGCATACGGCGCGCCGTCAACCGTAACTGAGTTCGGTACTAGTGTAGTTTCAGGCGGTAACAAATCGTTCAAAGTAACGTTCAGCGCGTCAACCGTACCCGTGTTTTGTATAGCAAGTGTGTAGGTTATCTCTTCGCCGACGTCGGCAAAAGTCTTGTCTGCCGATTTGTTTATTACAAGGTTAGCGCCTTTGCTGTCAATTTGTAGTGCAAGCGCGTTCGGAACGTACAAGTCGCCGTCGCTCGTAAAGCGGATAACCGCACTGCTTTGGCTTGCCTGTAACTTATCTGAAACGTCTACGGCGGTTATATCCCAACCCTGACGGCAGGCGGAAGTGTTAGTTCCCGCATTTGCGTTTGCATTTCTGTTTCCGAAAGTCCCGCTCGTGTCAAGAGCGCCGTTTTCGTTGTTGATTTGGGAAGCGAAGAAGTTGTTAACGGGGTTGTTCGCTCCGGATAAAAGTTCAAGCGTGGGAATGCTCTGCCCGAACAGCATCTGGTCGCCTGTAAGAACCGCGTCGCCTTCTTGCGCGGAAACGAATATCTTACCTGTGATAGGTAAAACTTCAGGTGTAAGAAAGTTTGAAACGGTAATGGTAGTGCTTCCCGTATTGGGCGATACTACCGTTCCGCCACCCCAAACGGTCATATTTCTTAAAGGCAGGTTTGGGTTTTCGTAAACGACGGCAAGCGTCCAACCTGCGTGGTTAGTGTCTGCCGTACGGCTGTCAATAGCTTCGATAAGCGCGGGAACACCTTGTACGGAATAATTTCCGCCAAGTGCGGGTTGCACAAGCGACGTAACGTTTGCTGTTCTTACATAGAAGCCTACGGTAATGTTATCCGCAGGAATATTAAAGTTTTGTGCCGTTGCGGGGTCGGGCGCAACCGTAGAAGTGCCGAGGGGAGTAGTAAAGGTTATACTGTTGTTAGTAAGGTCGGAAATATCGTTGACCGAAGAGCGGAATAATCCGCCCCATATAAGTTCCGCGTATAAAACGGTAGAGTTTGCAGGTAAATTCAAAACCGCGCGGGAGCCGTTTTCCGTGTAATTAAGCGTTGTCCCCGCTGGGAACGTGCCTACCTGCAACGCGGGGTTAAGGCTTGTAAACGCGCCTATAGAACCTTGCGTGCCCGGGGCATTCTGGTTTGTGGCTTTGCTTAGACCAAGCGTATTTCCCGTAAAAACGATACCGCCTTTTTTTACGTCGGAATATCGTTGAATGAAAGGCATAATAGTCTCCTTTTGTAAAAAAATACTACATATCCGCCCCTGCGTCCGCAAGGGTAAATATGTAGCAATAATTAATATGTATTCCGTATATTATATTCCGTATTTTATTTCTTTGTGTAAGCTTATTAATGAATAAAACAAAAGACAGGTAGTTAATTCTACCTGCCTTTTTTGGTGCGGACGAAGGGACTTGAACCCCCACGGTTGCCCACAGGAACCTGAAACCTGCGCGTCTGCCAATTTCGCCACGTCCGCAAAACGATATGATTATAATTGAATTTTAGTTTATTGTCAATCAAAACCCAAGGCTATATTTGTAACGCGCAAAAAGAATGTTTTTAATTAACTTATTTGTTTAAAAAATAACAAATTTTACCATTTTAAAATAATTTTTTTCATATAATTGCCAAATGCAATTTTCTTTTGATAAAATTATATCGATTAAAAAATATCAATTAAATCAAGCTATCAAATCACATAATATAATTTGAAATAAATTGCAGGAGGTGTAATATGGAGTTTAAACTTGATTATGAAATTTGCGACAGCGTTGAAAAGCTGGAAAAAGAAATCAAAAGGGTACGCAAAGCCCAAGAGGAGTTTGCTAAGTTTTCGCAAGAGCAGGTTGATAAAATATTCTTAGCTTGCGCGACGGTTGCAAACAGGGAGAGGATACCCCTTGCCAAGCTTGCCGTAAGTGAAACTGGTATGGGAATAGTGGAAGACAAAGTAATTAAAAACCACTATGCTTCCGAATATATTTACAATAAGTACCGCGACGTTAAGACCTGCGGAATTATAGAGGAAGACAAAGTTTACGGTTTAACTAAAATAGCCGAACCCATAGGCGTTATAGGCGCGGTAATTCCTACGACTAACCCGACTTCTACGGCGATATTCAAAACGCTGTTGTGCTTAAAGACGAGGAACGGCTGTATTTTAAGTCCTCATCCCCGCGCCAAGGAGTCTACGATAGCTTCGGCTAAATTAATTTACGAAACGGCTGTTAAGGCAGGCGCACCAGAAGGAATTATCAGCTGGATAGACGTTCCCAGCCTTGAAATGACAAACCTTTTAATGAAAGAGGTTGACACCATTCTTGCAACCGGCGGTCCAGGTATGGTAAAGGCGGCCTATTCAAGCGGTAAGCCCGCAATAGGCGTAGGCGCGGGCAATACCCCTGCAATTATAGATGAAAGCGCAGATATTTTAGTTGCGGTCAATTCTATTATACATTCCAAGACTTTTGATAACGGTATGATTTGCGCGTCGGAGCAATCGGTTATTGTAGCCGATAAAATCTATTCCAAAGTCAAAAAAGAGTTTGAAGTGAGGGGATGCTACTTCCTTAAAGGCGAAGAACTTGATAAAGTAAGGAAGACGATAATAATTAACGGTTCACTGAATGCGAAAATAGTTGGACAGTCTGCTTTTAAAATTGCAAAACTTGCTGGTGTAACCGTTCCCGAAACCACGAAAGTATTAATCGGTGAAGTTGAAAGCGTAGACCTTTCAGAAGAATTTGCACACGAAAAGCTTTCCCCCGTGCTTGCAATGTACAGGGCGAAGAATTTCGACGATGCGCTAAACAAAGCGGAAACGCTTGTAGCCGACGGAGGTTACGGGCATACGTCGTCATTATACGTCAACACCGTTACCGCGCAGGATAAAATTCACGAGTTTTCAGAAAGAATGAAGACTTGCCGTATTCTTATAAATACTCCTTCTTCGCAGGGCGGTATAGGAGATTTGTACAACTTCAAGCTTGCGCCGTCGCTTACGCTTGGTTGCGGAAGCTGGGGCGGAAATTCCGTTTCCGAAAACATCGGGGTAAAACATCTTCTCAATATTAAGACCGTTGCTGAAAGGAGAGAAAATATGTTGTGGTTCAGGGCGCCTCAAAAAGTTTATATTAAAAAGGGCTGTCTGCCCGTCGCTCTCGAAGAGTTAAAAACAGTTTTAGGAAAGAAAAGGGCGTTTATCGTTACCGATAAATTCTTATATGAAAACGGCTTTACCAAATGCGTTACCGATAAATTAGACGAGTTGGGAATACAACACCGTACGTTTTTTGACGTAGCGCCCGACCCCACGCTGGAATGCGCGGTGGAAGGTGCTAAACAGATGTCGGCGTTTAAGCCCGATACGATTATAGCTCTTGGTGGTGGCAGTGCTATGGACGCCGGTAAAATAATGTGGGTTCTTTACGAACACCCCGAAGCCGACTTTATGGATATGGCAATGCGCTTTGTAGACATAAGAAAGCGTATTTATACCTTCCCTAAAATGGGAGAAAAGGCTTACTTTATCGCAATACCCACTTCTGCGGGTACAGGTTCGGAAGTTACACCTTTTGCAGTTATCACCGACGAAAAGACTGGAGTAAAATACCCGCTTGCCGATTACGAGCTGATGCCTAATATGGCAATTGTAGATACTGATTTGCATATGTCTGCGCCCAAAGGCTTGACTTCCGCGTCTGGCATTGACGCCGTAACCCACGCGTTGGAGGCGTACGTTTCCGTTATGGCTACGGATTACACCGACGGGCTTGCGTTACAGTCGCTTAAAACTATTTTCAAATATCTGCCTTCCGCTTACGAAAACGGTCAAACCGACGTGGAAGCCAGAGAAAAGATGGCAAACGGCGCTACTATGGCGGGTATGGCGTTTGCAAACGCTTTCCTCGGCGTGTGCCATTCAATGGCGCATAAGCTCGGTGCGTTCCATCATTTGCCTCACGGTATAGCCAACGCGCTTATGATAGACGAAGTTATACGCTTTAACTCGTCGGAAGCCCCTACTAAAATGGGTACTTTCAGTCAATACGCATACCCTAAGACTTTAAGAAGATATGCCGAAGTAGCCGAAGCGTTGCAAATCGAAGGTAAAAACGATAAGGAAAAGGTGGCAAACCTTATCAAAGCTATTGATACGTTAAAAGAGCAAATCGGCATCAAAAAGACTATTAAGGAATACGGCATAGACGAAAAGGACTTCCTTGACAGACTTGACGAGATGGTTGAACAGGCGTTTGACGACCAGTGTACGGGCGCAAATCCAAGATACCCCTTAATGAGTGAAATAAAGCAAATGTATCTTAACGCTTACTACGGAAAATAAGGAGGAAAAGATAATGAAAGACAGCGCAAAATTAATTTTTGAAAGTCAGGACAAACGCATTTATAAAGACGGCGGAAACCTTATTAAAGTTTTCGGTAAAGGTTATTCCAAGGCGGAAGTTTTAAAGGCCGCCCTCAACAACGCAAGAGTGGAGGAAACGGAACTGAATATTCCTAAAATTCACGCAATAGAAGTATTTGACGGTGAATGGGCAATCGTTCAGGACTTTATTGAAGGCGTTACTTTACAGTCGTTAATGGATAAATATCCCGAAAAAGAAGATGAGTATTTAAATCTTTTCGTAGACTTGCAGATGTCGGTATTCTCTAAAAAAGTTCCTATGCTCAACAAGTTAAAGGACAAAATGCAGGCTAAAATTTCTGCTACTGATTTGGACGCCACTACCCGCTACGAACTTCATACCCGTCTTGATTCTATGCCTAAGCACACGCACTTGTGCCACGGGGATTTTAACCCTACGAATATTATCATAACAAATGACGGCACGCCGTTCATAATCGACTGGTCGCACGCAACGCAGGGCAATTCTTCTGCGGACATTGCAAGAAGTTATCTTTTATTCTATCTTGCAGGCAAAAACGAGCTTGGCGATAAGTACTTGAAGCTTTATTGTAAAAAAAGCGATACTGCAATGCAGTACGTTCAGCGCTGGATACCCATAGTTGCGGCTTCCCGCCTTGTAAAAGCACCCGACAGTGAAAAAGAATTTCTTCACGGCTGGATAGACGTTGTAGATTATCAGTAATTATAAATCAATTCAAGCGCAGTAATAACTGCGCTTTTTTCTTGCAATTTTGCACGGTTGTGTTATAATTAAATTATGAATAATTTAACTTGTTTCGTTGCAGTTGAATTTGTCGACGACCCTAACGTAAAGGGCTGGACTTACTGGTACTTATGTGAGTTCGACGGCGCGGAAGAAGGGGATAATGCGGTTGCGCCTCTCGGCAGGCACGACGGCTTGCAAAAAGGCGTTATACGAAAAGTCTTATACGCAAAAAACGGAGAAGCTCCATACCCCGTAGAAAGAATTAAAAAGATAAAGACATTATTGAAGGCGGAGAAAAATGTATAAAATAGTCAAAAAGCGCGTTCTTAACCCCACGGTTACAATGATGGATATTTACGCGCCCCTCGTAGCAAAAAAAGCGGAGGCGGGGCAGTTCATAATTTTAAGAGTGGATAAGGACGGGGAGAGAATACCGCTTACGGTCGCAGGCTACGACAGAACGGCCGGAACTGTAAAAATCATATTCCAAATTGTCGGAGCAACGACTATGCTTTTAAACGCAAAAAAAGAGGGCGAGTTCATACAGGACTTTGCCGGTCCTTTGGGCTGTGCAACCAAGACAGACGGCGTTAAAAAAGTGTGCATTGTCGGCGGTGGAGTTGGCTGTGCAATTGCGTTGCCCGTTGCCGAAAAGTTTCACTCGCTCGGCTGTGAAGTACATTCTATTATAGGTTTCCGCAATAAAGATTTGTTGATTTTGGAAGAAGAGTTTAAAGCTTGTTCAGATAAGCTGACAATAATGACTGACGACGGAAGTTACGGCAGACAAGGGCTTGTTACCCAGCCCCTTAAAGAAGCGATAGAAAACGGTGAAAACTACGACGAGGTTATCGCCATAGGCCCGCTTATTATGATGAAGTTCGTAGTTGCGACGACTAAGCCTTACGGCGTAAAGACTACCGTTTCTATGAACCCTATAATGATTGACGGTACGGGTATGTGTGGCGGTTGCCGTCTTACCGTCGGTGGAAAGATTAAATTTGCCTGTGTTGACGGACCTGATTTCGACGGTTTTGAAGTTGATTTTGACGAGGCTATGGCGCGTTCTAACGCATACGCAGAATTTGAAAGAAATGCGAGAGAGGAAAGTTGTAACCTCTTAAAGGGGGCAAAATAATGGCTATTCAACCTAAAAAACACGAAATGCCCGTTCAAAATGCTAAAATCAGGGCGAAAAATTTTGAAGAGGTTGCCCTCGGTTACACTGCCGAGCTTGCGGTTGCAGAAGCCGACAGATGTTTAAACTGCAAAAACCGCCCCTGCGTTGAAGCTTGCCCCGTAAACGTGGCAATTCCGGAATTTATAAGTAAAGTAAAAAAAGGCGACTTTGAGGGCGCTTATAGCATAATTTCCGAAAGCTCTTCACTGCCCGCGGTATGCGGTAGGGTATGCCCGCAGGAAACCCAGTGCGAGAGTAAATGCACACTCGGCATAAAGTTCGAACCCGTGGGTATAGGCAGGCTTGAACGCTTTGTCGCCGACTATCACAACCAAAATTTTAAGGGTGAACCCGTTCGGCCCAAGCCTAACGGGCATAAGGTTGCAATCGTCGGTTCAGGACCTGCTGGCTTGACCTGTGCGGGAGATTTGGCTAAAAAAGGCTACAAAGTAACCGTATTTGAGGCGTTGCACCTTGCCGGCGGGGTTTTATCCTACGGAATTCCCGAATTCAGACTTCCCAAAGCTATAGTAGAAAAGGAAGTCGAAACGCTTAAAAAATACGGCGTTGATATAGAAACTAACGTTATAATCGGTAAAACTCTGACCGTTGACGAACTTTTTGACGACGGGTATGAGGCGGTTTTCGTAGGTTCGGGCGCGGGATTGCCACGCTTTATGGGAATAAAGGGCGAGGGACTGAAAGGCGTTTACTCGGCAAACGAATTCTTGACCCGTGCAAACCTTATGAAGGCGTATAAAGAAAATTCACAAACACCTGTAATGCGCGCTAAAAACGTCGCTGTAGTCGGTGGCGGTAACGTGGCTATGGACGCTGCAAGGACGGCTTTAAGGCTTGGTGCAGATAACGTTTACATAGTTTACCGCCGTTCTATGGACGAAATCCCCGCAAGAGCGGAGGAAGTTGAACACGCTATGGAGGAAGGGGTTAAATTCGAGATTTTGCGTAACCCCGTTGAAATTATCGGCTATAACAACCCGGACGACAAGAAAGATTTAAAGAACGGCTTTGTTAAGGCGATAAAGGTTATCAAGTGCGAGCTGGGTGAACCTGACGAAAAGGGTAGACGCCGTCCGGTAGAGGTTGCGGGCAGTGAGTATGAAATTGCAGTAGACTGCGTAATTATGGCAATAGGCACAAGCCCCAACCCGCTAATAAAGAACACCACTGCGGGACTTGAAGTCAACCGCCACGGTGGAATTATAGTTGAAGAAAGTACGGGTAAGACATCGAAAGAGGGCGTTTACGCCGGCGGGGACGCCGTTACGGGCGCGGCAACCGTAATACTTGCAATGGGTGCAGGTAAGACGGGCGCGAAAGCAATTGACGAATATTTACAAAGTAAATAACAATACTAAAAATATATGGTAATTATGGAAGATTTTATCAATTTTGACAAAGCAGAAAAAATAAACGTCTATAACGACGGGCAAGTTAAAACCTATAATGCGGGCGTACAGCAGTATTCGGATATTTTGAATTGTTGGAATGAAACGGTAAAAGACGCCCACGATATGCCGGCATTCGGCGTAAGCCTAAATAATTATACCGTTGAAGAAATGAAAAAGGGGCTTTGGGTGGAGTTTGATTTTAACAAAACGCTTACTCATAACGAAATGCCGTTTGAAAGGCTTTTAATAAACGTAAACGACGGCAATAGCGGGTTTAATTTAATCCGTTATAACGGTGAATGCGGATACGACGGAAGATGTTTCTATTTTGATTTAGTAGAAAAAACTACAACAGATTTATATAATCTGTTGCTTGGCTT
>JAAUYS010000125.1 GCA_014804995.1 Clostridia bacterium | reverse complement strand
CGCAGTTCGTCGTCGGGGATTGTTGCCAACTTGGACAGGTCGATGATTCGGTGTCCGTTCTCGTCCAGTTTCAGGATTTCCGCATTCCTTAATGCGCTCTTCACTCTCGATTTGAGGTGCTTTTCGGATTGTGTTTCCATAAGTCTTGATAATACAAAACTGCGCTACGTGTTGCTAAAGCTCCCAAATCAAGGCTTTGTGGGCGTTTCCGCTACCACACACGGCGCAGTATTATTATTATCTTTACAGGACACAAAAGCCAACAGGATTGGCAGAATGTGTCAATTTAGGATTTTTAGCACAGCAAAGATAATAGTATTATCAAAATAAGTGAAGTAATATGTTCTTTCAGTTTTTATATCTCTGTAACATATCCGGTTTCAATGTCAACTTTAAAATTTATTACATCCTTAGAACCGTCATAGTGAGTTATATCGGATTCGTAATACCACTCATTATTTTCTTCCTTTATCTTTCTTGTTGAAATTTTTGAATTATCTGGAATGTCCAAGAGCCACGATGTGCCATAGATATTTTCGCCCGTTTTAATGTTTGTTCGGCGAATATGAATGTTCCTGCCATTTACCAACACTCCAACACCTTCTTCCATGCTTATCGGGGTCATTCCGTCGCTACCATAGTTTGCGATAAACAATCTTTCGCCATCGCTTGAATATACGGATGAATATATGTTGCCACCGGGGGTATACGCATTATTCCAATTATCTGTGAAAAACAAGGACGTACCATTAAACCACTCTGTTTTTTTATCGTGAAAAGTGTTTGGATATAACTTTTCAGAATCATTATTCACGATGAGAAAATCATAAACTATTTGACTATCATGGCTATTCCTTTCCATTCCGGCAATGCTTATTTCAAAATTTAACGGAAATTCATCTTCTCCACATAGATAAAAATTGCATAAACTTATATCTATCTTTTTGTATTCCCCATATCCGACATGAATTTCCCTTTCAAACTGATAATCGAACTTGAAAGTGTATGACGCAATTTCATGGTCAACGTGTATTGATTGCACTTGTTCGTTAGAATCATAAATAGGTTTAATCGGAAATTTACCAATCCAAAATTTACCGTATTTTATCCCTGAAAAGAAAACAATAGAATCATTTACTGATTTTACAACAAGACCTGTTATATTCAATCCTGCACTATCTTTTGCCATTTTTTTCGCTTGTTCGTATATATCTTCACTTCCTCCGGCAATATCAACAACTGGAACTACATCTTCCCACTTTTTGGAACACGCCCAAGCCATTGTGCAAAGGCAAAATAAGATTAGAATATTTTTCATGACTTATTAATAATTTTGTGTTAATTGGTTTATTATTTAACTTTGTGATTGTTCAACTTTTAATTTTTTCTTCGAGCATCGAAATGAGTTTGTCTTTCATATCAATTATCTTTTCTAAGTCAGCGATTCGCTGGGTTAGTGCCTTGTTCTCAATCTCTAATTTTTCGATTATCGGTTGAGCGTCCCCGTATAACTCAACATCTCCGCTCTTTCTAATAATTTTTTCAGCGTTATAGGTGCGCATGTCCACGTTCCCCCCGACATGCCCTGCCGTGTTCGCTGTTACATTTCCGCTTACGTTATTCAATGTTGCCCCTTGGACGGTTGGCTTGAACATATCACCGTCTCCGGTCAAAAGCCAGTTCATATTCAATTCCGGATATGCGATAGAAATCTCTGTCAATTTATCCTCTGATATGCCACTTTTTGAATTTAAAAAGGTTGCAGCATATCCCATTTTTACAACAAATTGATTATTATTTGAACCAATTTCTTTTAAAAATGTGGAAAGACGCAATTTGGTTTTGCTTGTTTCGTACTCGTACATATTATTAATTTATTAGTATATTTGTACTCAATTAATCTTTAAACTCTATCGTTATGCTTTTCGTAAAAAAACGCAAACAACGTGATGAAATTTGGTATCTCAAAAGGACTATCATATTTTCGTATATCTCCATCGTAATCTCTTTTATAGCCATCGCAATAGCTTTGATAGAGAAATTATTATTGACGCAATAGAAAGGAATATAGCTATAATTGATATTATATATGCCCTTTTTGTGTATTTGATTTTTACCTTTTTAAGCTGTCTGTCTAAAAGGGCATCTTTTTCTTTTTGTCTTATTTTCTCCAATTCACAATTGAGATAATCTAATAAAGAAATTGTATTGCTGTTTCTTTCGACTGGACCATATCCAACTTGATTACCTGCTTTAAGTCTGATTAATTCTTTGAAAACAAGTTCTCCATAGTAAT
This sequence comes from Clostridia bacterium, assembly GCA_014804995.1. Lineage (GTDB taxonomy): Bacteria > Bacillota > Clostridia > Christensenellales > Borkfalkiaceae > Coproplasma. The sequence continues at coordinate 2,798 of JAAUYS010000125.1, read as the reverse complement.
CTCCAAATTTAGCCATACATTCCTTGTCTGTTATTGATTTATTGTCTAATATGTATTGAATAGCTTCTTTGCAAAACAACACCAATTTCTCATCATTCATACACCTATCTGTTTAATAATTAGCACTTAGCGCATTTCTTTAAATTAGAATCATTATAAATAAACTTTAATACTAATAAATTAATTATATTTTCGTCAGATATTATTAATTTAATCATATCTTTGCAACGTGATTAGTCAAAAAACACTATCCACAAGCATAGAAATAAAACATTGAGCAAATATAGTTAAAATGAGCAAAGTAACAATCAAGAAACCGAAAACTTTGGGCGAGTTGCTACTACGTATGTCGGCAAACGACATTATGTTTATCCCATTCCGTGAATATACCGAATTGCACGTCAGGAAGATTGTAAGGAAGCTGAACAACGAGGGATTCAGTTATAAGGCATCAACCGCCGGAGTAATTGACGGAACGAATGTAACACGGTTAAGATAAAAAACTATGCCAAAACAAAGAATCATCGGAAAGATAGAGCCTGTACAGAAAAAATGGCTCTCGGCATCGGAGGCGAAAAGCTACCTCGACTGCTCGGACGACTTCCTGCGGAATTTGAGGGACAACGCCCTGATTAGCTTTTCCCGGTTCGGACGGAACATGTTCTGGTACGACCTCGCAAGCATCGACAGGTTTATTCTTAAAAACAAAGTAGTATGAAAATAATCTCCCTCCTCTTCCTATTGCTTGGCATACTGACAGCCATCGGAAGCATATACACCGGTCGGTACAACGCTCTTGTTATTTCCCTGCTGTCTCTGTTGATGTGCTACCTGACGACACCGGAGAAGAGGGAGCCGGAGGAACCGTTTCGGAACTCAAAGACATGGAACGATGGCGATGTATGACGAATATTGCTTCGAGCGTTGGAGCGACCGAATGGAGAGGGATTACCTTTCCCGGGAAGATGAAGAAGAGGCGCATGTATGCTACGGTTGCGGAGGGGATGCGGAAGTCGAGGTGAATGGCGACTGGTACTGCGAGGAGTGTCTGGAATCGGTCGAGGAATAATCAGGATGCGGCACCTGAACAAAAAGCCGTGAGTTCTTTAGAATCTTTTTCCACAGCCCCTCCGGAAAAACTTCCTTCGGAGGGTGCAATCGGTCGGTTGTCCGAGTGGTCAGGAGCCAGTCTGCAAAACTGAACACGGCGGTTCGATTCCGCGACCGACCTCGAGAGCCTTCAAATTTGACTTCCCGAGCAGAGATGCTTTGAAAGCCCGACACCAGGAAACGCGGACACAAAAAACAAGGTCGCCAGAACACTGACAACCTTGATAACCCAGTGAAGCCGATTCCCTACCCCTCGAAACGAATGCGGAGGTAAAACGAATTTCGCCAACGCCTTACACAGCGAACCGTGTAACGGGAGCAGTCCCGGCTAAATCTGCCGCAAAAATATAAATAATAGAAGTAGCGACCAAATCGGGTGGAGAACATGGTTTCGATTTATCATTCCAGCAGCCTGTGAAATTAAGAAAAAAATATGTCTTGCGCTGGTGCGCCAAGGGAGCGGTTCGATTCCGCTCGGACAACAATTTAAATCATTTCTAAACAAAGATGAAATCTTGCAAGATAAGAAATAAACCGCTTTCTTTGTTTCAAAAGAAATTCAACATGAAAGCTGACCCGCAAGTAACTCCAATAAATTCGTTAAGAATACATCTGGAGAACAAAAAGCCGTTGGAATTGTCCGACTTCAACAAGTCATTCCTTGCACTTGGAAATCAGTTTGAGACATTTGCGTTGGAAAATGGGAATTTCGACAAATCGGAGGTAAAGCTATATGTTCATCAAGTTTCCCAAGGCTCAATAATCATTGATTTGGTTGAATTTGTGACAGCCGGTTTGATTCCAATCGCTTCTGATGTACATCTAATGATTGACTTTGCAAATCATTTGAAAAGCATATATGATTACTTCAAATCGGGGAAAGGAGAGAAACCGAAATTGACGGTGCAAGAATGCAAAGACTTATGCGATATTGTCAATCCGGTTGCAAAAGACGCAAATTCAAAGGTCACATTCAACATCGTGAATAATGGAAACAACAACGTCACTCCGGTTTTCATAATGGATTCAATCGAATCAAATGCGTCACAGAACAAGCTGAAAGACGAATTGGCGGAATTAAAGACAAAGGAAGACCAGAATATGACCCACACGGCGCAATTGTTGTCAATGTTCCAGATTCGCGACATCGACAACAAGAGCGGAAACAAAGGTACGATTGAAGCACTATTTGAAAAACCGTTGAACATCGTATTTGAATCGGATGACATTAAAAGGCAGATGCTTGCATCCGATTTGAATCCGCTGAAAACCGCATATATTGTCGACGTGGTGATACAGACGGTGAATGCCAGGCCGGTCGCCTACAAGATTGTCAAATTACACGATACTTTCCCGCTGGAATAATTTGCCATTCTTCCAACAATTTAGAACGATTAAAAATTTCCAGTTTGTCATCAAACTAATGCAAGATTGTCATCGTTTAAATCGAATATTGATTATTTTTGAACGCTCAAACAAACGTTTTATGAAGGAAAAAGAGACGGCAACATTGGATCAAGTAATCAAGGATTACAACAACTTTATGGGAATCATTGCTGACAAGGAAGAAGAAGACAAGGAAAATGACGAAATCAATGCCCATGTTTATTTTGAGCGATTTTCCATCTATGACAAAAAGATGATTTCACAAACAACCGCCAAACTAATTTGAATCGATGCCAAGCTGG
>JAAUYS010000124.1 GCA_014804995.1 Clostridia bacterium | reverse complement strand
TGATTAAGCCGTCGTCTTCCTGCCTTTTAAAGTTGTTGTTTCTTCTTGCAGGTCTTTCTTTCTTTTCTTCCATAATAAGCTCCTTAGAAATTGAGTCCGGCTTCCCTTGCGCCGTCTGCAACTGCCTGTACACGTCCGGTGTAGATGTATCCGCCTCTGTCAAAAACCACGCTCTTAATTCCGAGCTTTTTGGCCTTTTCTGCGACAGCCTTGCCTACTTCCTTAGCCGCGTCCGTCTTGGTCATTTTGCTTATCTTTGCCTTTACGTCCTTTTCCATAGTCGATGCCGAGCAAAGCGTTACACCTTTAACGTCGTCGATTACCTGAACGTAAATGTGATTTAAACTACGGTATACGCTGAGGCGGGGCGTTTCGGCCGTGCCGGAAATCTTTTTACGCACTCTTGCGTGCCTTCTCAGACGTTCCTCGTTCTTATCTATATTCTTTATCATAATATCTCCTTTGAGCAAGCACCTTTCGGTTTTCCTCGTCTACGCCGTGTGGCGCAGTGAATTACTTCTTGCCCTTGCCTCCCGTCTTGCCTTCCTTACGCTCGATAACTTCATCTTTATAAGCGATGCCGTAACCGTGGTAAGGCTCGGGAATTCTTATCGTACGGATATCCGCGGCCGTCTGTCCTACCAAAACCTTATCGATACCGCTGACGGTAATTTCGTTGGGGGTGGGGCATTCAAGCTTTACGCCTGCGGGTTCTGCAAACTCAACGGGGTGAGAAAAGCCTACGTTCAAAACGAGCTTGTTGCCCTGTTTTGCGACCTTCCAGCCGACGCCGTTTACCTTTAAGGACTTTGTGTAGCCCTGAGTAACGCCGACTACCATATTGTGCAGAAGCGCGCGGTAAAGTCCGTGCTTTGCGTCCGTACCGATAGCGTCGGAAGTCTTTTCAACGATAGCTTCCGCGCCCTCTACTTTAATGTTAATATCTCCCACAACTTCCTGCGTTAAAGTGCCTTTTGAGCCTTTAACGGTGAGAAGTCCGTTCTCGAAAGTAACGGTTACGCCTGCGGGAAGGGCAACGGGTAATTTACCTATTCTTGACATATCAAATTACCTCCTTACCAGATATAGCAAAGCACTTCGCCGCCAACGTTCTGCGCCTTAGCCTGCTTATCCGTCATTATTCCCTTGTTAGTCGAAAGGATAGCTATGCCGAGGCCGTCCATAACCTTGGGCATATTCTCAACGCCCGCGTAAACGCGGAGGCCGGGACGGGACGCCCTCTTTAAGGTGGTTATTACGGGCTTCTTCTTGCCGACGTATTTAAGGGTTATAAGTAATATGCCGTTGTATCCGTCTTCTTTAAGTTCTACGTTTGAAATGTAGCCTTCTTTAAGAAGAATATCGGCAATAGCCTTTTTCATATTGGATGAGGGAACCTCAACCGTTTCTTTATTTGCCGCCAGCGCATTCCTGACGCGGGTGAGCATATCTGCAATAGGGTCTGTCATTTCTCTTGTCCTCCTCTTACCAGCTCGATTTCTTCACGCCGGGAATCTGTCCCTTGTAGGCGAGGTTCCTGAAACAAATACGGCATACTCCGTATTTTCTGAGAACCGCGTGGGGTCTACCGCAAATAGAGCATCTGGTGTAAGCTCTCGTAGAGTATTTAGCAGGTTTCTGCTGTTTGTTAATCATCGCTTTCTTTGCCATAATTTACCTCACTTCTTGAAGGGCATTCCAAGCGCCCTTAACAGTTCTCTTGCTTCTTCGTCGGTATTTGCCGTGGTAACGAAGCAAATATCCATACCTCTTATCTTCTCAACCTGGTCGTATTGGATTTCGGGGAAAATAAGCTGTTCCTTGATACCCATACAGTAGTTGCCCTTGCCGTCGAAGCTGTCTGCGGGAACACCGCGGAAGTCGCGCACGCGGGGAAGAGCGATAGAAACGAATTTATCGAAGAAATCGTACATCATCTTTCCGCGGAGGGTAACCTTCAAACCGATAGGCATACCTTCACGAACCTTAAAGTTTGCGACGGACTTTTTAGCCTTGCAAACTACGGGTTGCTGACCGGAGATAATCTTCATTTCGTTCTGAGCTATCTGAATGGATTTTGCGTTGTCTTTAATGTCGCCGAGACCTGAACTCAAAATAATCTTTACAAGCTTGGGAACTTGCATAGGGTTCTTGTAGCCGAACTTTTTGGTGAGTGCGGGGCAAACTTCTTTGTCGTAGCTTTCAAGCATTCTCGACTTGTAAACTTTCTCGTTTTTTACTGCTTTCTTCGTAGCCATATACACCCTCCTTATTCAGCCTTGTCTTCGGTTGCGGGAGCTTCGGTTTCAGCCGACTCTTCCTTCTTAGCGCGCTTTCTTACACGCTTCTTAGGAGCTTCGTCCTTCTTGCCCGCTTTGGTTGCCTTGCCTGCGTATGCGCTGTCTAATACAGCTCCGCACTTGGGGCAAACCCTTACCTTCTTGCCGTCGGCGATAGAGTGCTTAACCCTTACTGCCTTGTCGCAAGCTCCGCATACTACCATAACGTTGGAAACGTCAAGGGGAGCGGGTATCTCGTTAATGGAAGATACTTCGTTCGCCTTTCTGGCTTTATGCGCCTTTTTGTGAATGTTAACGCCCTCTACGGTAACCGTGCCGTTCTTGGGTGAAGTCGCAATAACCTTACCCGTCTTGCCCGCATATTTGCCGGAGATAACTAATACATTGTCATTTAATTTTACGTTCATAGCTTTTCTCCTTTAATTACAGCACTTCGGGTGCGAGGGATATAATCTTCATATAGTTCTTTTCACGAAGTTCCCTTGCAATGGGTCCGAAGATACGCGTTCCGCGAGGTTCTTTGTTGGTGTTGATAATAACTGCCGCGTTGTCGTCGAAACGGATATACGTTCCGTCGTCGCGTCTTATGCCTTTTTTGGTGCGTACTATAACGGCTTTTACTACTTCGCCTTTCTTAACCGCGCCACCGGGTGTCGCCGTCTTAACGGAGCAAACGATAACGTCGCCGATGTTAGCGAACTTTCTGAAAGAACCGCCGAGTACTTTTATGCACATAAGCTCTTTTGCACCGCTGTTGTCTGCGGCTTTGAGCCTTGTCTGGGGTTGTATCATAAAAACTCTCCTATTTTTGAACTTACAACTATTTTTTAAGCAGAGGATTGCGCCGTACCCACATAAGCGAGGGTGAGTTGCCCCGCTCTCCATTGAGCGCAGGACGAAATCTTGCTTTTTGGTTTAATACTAACTATTTCTAAAATTCAGACTAGCTAAATCTTACTTAGCTTTCTCGATAATCTCGGCAACGCGCCAGTTCTTATCCTTAGATAACTTACGCGTTTCCACGATTTTAACCTTATCGCCCTCACCGCACTCGTTCTTTTCGTCGTGCGCCTTGAAGCGGGTGGTCTTGGTTATGGTCTTCTTGTAGAGGGGGTGCTTGGATTTCTCGGTTACGGCAACGACTACTGTCTTGTCCATTTTATCCGAAACAACAATACCTACTCTCTCTTTTCTGAGCGTCGTTCTGTTTTCCATTTCTTACCTCCTTACGCCTTCAACTGTCTCTGACGGATTACCGTGTTGACCCTTGCGATGTCCTTCTTTACGAGATTGATTGCAAGGGGGTTTTCAAGCTGACCCGAAGCGTGGCGGAAGCGAAGGTTAAAAAGTTCGCTCTTCAATTCCTGAAGTTTTTTAAGAAGCTCTGCATCGCTTAAATTTACTATTTCCTTAGCTTTCATTTGCTTCACCGCCTTCTACTACTGATTCAAGTTGGCTTTTAACTACAAACTTGCACTTTACGGGGAGCTTATGGCTGGCAAGGCGCATTGCCTCGCGGGCGATATCCTCGTTAACACCCGCCATTTCAAACATTACTCTGCCGGGTTTTACGTCTGCTACCCAATATTCTACCGAGCCTTTACCTGAACCCATACGGGATTCAGCGGGGTGCTTGGTTATAGGTTTGTGGGGGAATATGTCTATCCATACTTTACCGCCACGTTTAATAAATCTCGTCATCGCGATACGGGCGGCCTCTATCTGTCTGGAAGTAATTCTTCCGCCTTCAAGAGATACAAGTCCGTACTCGCCGTAGGCAACGGTGTTGCCCTTCTGAGCCTTACCGCGAATTTTACCGCGGTGCTGCATTCTGCGCTTAACTCTCTTGGGAATTAACATTACTCTTCGCCTCCCTCTGATATAATCAGACGTTTTGCGGTGTCAAGCACTTCGCCTTTGTATATCCAGCATTTTACGCCGAGTACGCCGAAGGTGGTGTGTGCTTCCGCAAAGCCGTAATCTATGTCGGCGCGGATAGTTTGAAGGGGAATTGAACCGTCGTGGTAGCTTTCGCTTCCTGCGATTTCTCTGCCGTCAAGGCGTCCGCCAACGGTGATTTTTACACCCTTAACTCCCGTTTTGGAAACTTTTGCAATCTGCTGTTTAACGGCTCTTCTGTAAGAAACACGCTTTTCAAGCTGTGATGCAACAGCCTCTGCAACGAGCTGTGCGTCCTGGTCGATTTTTTCAACCTTTTTGACGTTGATTACGATTACCTTGCCCTTAGTGAGCTTGGATAAATCTTTCTTAATTACTTCAATTTCAGAACCTGCCTTACCGATAAGCACGCCGGGACGACCCGTGTAAATGCCTATTTCAATCTTGTTGGCAGCCCTTATAATGGTAATTTTGCTTATAGCCGCGTCGTAGTACTTCTTTTTAAGGAAGGTACGGATTTCATTGTCCTCTTTGATATACGCAGCGAAATTCTTTTTGTCCGCGTACCACTGGGTGTCCCAAGCGGATATAACGCCGACTCTTAAACCGTGAGGATTAACTTTCTGTCCCATATATCTCTCTCCTTATACCTTCTTTGCGTCAAGTATGACGGTTACGTGGCTGGTTCTCTTCAAAATTGCGTGTCCGCGACCCTTGGAAACGGGTTGCATTCTCTTTAAATGAGGACCGCCGTCTGCAAACGCTTCGGAAACGAACAGGTCGCCCCTGTCCATACCCTGGTTGTGTTCAGCGTTGGCGCAAGCCGATAAAAGAACCTTTTTAACCTCTTCGCTACCGCCTTTGTTGCAGTAGGTAAGAATTGCTTCGGCTTCTTCTACGGACTTACCGCGGATAAGCGCCAAAACGGTTCTGATTTTATAGGGTGAAATTCTCAGGTATTTGGCCGTTGCATAAGGACGGTGGTCCTTATTGGCCTCTATTCTTTCCTGTTTTAAGTTCATATTCTTTGCCATATCTGAACTCCTTACTTCTTGGCGGTCTTAGCCGCGTGTCCCTTGAACGTTCTCGTAGGTGCGAATTCGCCGAGCTTACAGCCGACCATATCTTCTGTAACGTAAACGGGAACGTGCTTTCTTCCGTCGTACACGGCAATGGTATGCCCTACAAACTGGGGGAATATCGTAGTCGCTCTTGACCAAGTTTTAACAACCTTCTTCTCGCCGGCTTCGTTCATAGCCAAAATTCTTGACATAAGCCTTTCTTCGGCGTAAGGTCCTTTCTTAATGCTTCTTGACATCGTCTATTCCTCCTTAATTAATTCTCTTTAAAATGAATTTGGAAGTGGGATTCTTCTTCTTTCTGGTCTTATAACCGAGAGCAGGCTTGCCCCAAGGGGTCATAGGACCTGCGTGTCCGACGGGCGACTTACCTTCACCACCGCCGTGAGGGTGGTCGTTAGGGTTCATAACCGAACCGCGGACGGTAGGACGGATGCCGAGGTGGCGCGTCTTGCCCGCTTTGCCGATACGGATAATCTCGTGTTCGAGGTTACCTACCTGACCTATGGTAGCCTTGCACTTTAACGAAACGAGTCTCATTTCGCCGGAAGGCATTTTAATGGTAGCGTAAGCGCCCTCTTTTGCCATTATCTGAGCGGAAATACCTGCGGAACGCGCAATCTGTGCGCCCCTGCCGGGTTTAAGCTCAATAGCGTGAACGACGGTACCGACGGGGATGTCTGCAAGAAGAAGCGCGTTACCGCTCTTAATGTCAGCGCCTGCGCCGGACAACAACTTGTCGCCTACGTTTAAGCCAACGGGGGCGAGAATGTATCTCTTTTCGCCGTCAGCATAGGCAAGAAGCGCGATGTGCGCCGAACGGTTGGGGTCGTACTGTATCGACTTAACCGTTGCGGGTATGCCGTCCTTGTTACGCTTGAAATCTATAATTCTGTACTTTATTCTGTTTCCGCCTCCGATATGGCGAACGGAAATTTTACCTTGATTGTTTCTTCCGCCCGATTTGCGCTTGTCGTGCAGTAAACTTCTCTCGGGCTTATCGCCGGAAAGCTCCGCATAGGCGTTCACCGTCATAAAACGGCGCGCGGGGGAGGTAGGTTTATACCTTTTAATAGCCATTTTTACGCCTCCTTACGATAACGAGTTGAAGTACTCAATCGCCTTGGAGTCAGCCGTAAGCTGGACGATTGCCTTCTTGTAGTCGGGAGTGTAACCTTCGTTTCTTCCCATTCTTTTCTTCTTTCCGTGGCAGTTAACGGTGTTTACGCTTTCAACTTTTACGTCGAAAAGCTTTTCGACAGCCGCCTTAATCTGCGTCTTGTTTGCGGTCTTTTTAACGATGAACGTATACTTTTTATCCGCAATTCCGTCGTAACCTTTTTCCGTGAGGAGAGGTTTTAAAATTATATCTTCGGCAAACATTATTCTCCGTAGACCTCCTCTAATTTCTTAACTGCCTGCTTTGTCATAACGACTTTTGCGTTGGCAACCACTTCGTACGTGGAAATCTGTGCAACGGGCAGGGTTGAAAGCTTTTGTATGTTTCTGGTAGCTAAAATTACCTTTTCGTCGTTGGTATCCATAACGATAACCGCGGACTTGTCAAGCTTCAACGCGTTCTGGAAAGCAACCATTTCTTTGGTCTTGCCTTCTTTAACTTCAAGCTTGTCAACGACTACGAACTCGCCGTCTGCAACCTTTTTGGAAAGAGCTGACAAGAGTGCGCCAATCTTCGCCTTCTTGTTCATATCTTTCGAGAAGTCTCTTGACTTGGGAGCGAATACGACGCCACCCTTTACCCACTGGGGAGCGCGGATTGAACCCTGACGGGCATTACCCGTACCCTTCTGTCTCCAAGGCTTTCTGCCACCGCCCCTTACTTCCGTACGGGTCAGGGTGGATTTTGTACCCTGTCTTTCGTTTGCAAGACGGGTTACAACCGCCTGATGAATTAAGGGTTCGTTGTATTCAACGCCGAAAACCTTATCGCTTAATTTCATAGTGCCGGCTTCGGTGCCGTCCATTTTATACACTTTAATACTAGGCATCTTTTGCTACCTCCTTATTTAACGGTGTCGTTAATAGTAACGACGCTTCCGTTGGGGCCGGGAACCGAACCCTTAATAAGTAAACAGTTTCTCTCTACGTCTACTTTAACTATTTCGAGGTTCTGAACGGTTACGTTTTCAACACCGTACTGACCTGCGAGGTGCTTGTTCTTGAACACGCGTGAAGGCGAGCTGTTTGCACCCATAGAACCGGGTTCTCTGTGTACAGGGCCTACGCCGTGCGTTTCTTTAAGCCTGTGCTGGTTCCAACGCTTGATAACGCCCGAATAGCCGTGGCCTTTTGATACGCCGTGTACGTCTACCTTGTCGCCTGCGGTGAATACGTCAACCTTGACTTCTCCGCCTACCTGATAGCTGGCGACGTCTGCAAGACGGAATTCCTTCAAAACCTTGCAGGGTTTAACGCCGGCCTTTTTGAACTGACCGAGTTCGGGCTTGGTGAGTGCCTTTTCCTTCGCCTCGTCAAAACCGAGCTTCAAAGCGACGTAGCCGTCCTTCTCCACAGTTTTGATTTGGACTACGGGGCAGGGACCCGCTTCTACTACGGTTACGGGAATAACCTTGCCCTCTGCCGTAAATATCTGGGTCATTCCCGCTTTACGGCCGATGATTGCTTTATTCATTGATAAAGTTCCTCCGTTTATTTTTTATATTTTCAGATACCGCGTTCCGCCGTCCCGCCGTTGCCGTCGTCTGCGGAAACATTAAAGTATCTTTATTGACTTATTTATATATAATGAAAAGAAATTACGCCTATCAGAGCTTGATTTTGATATCAACGCCAGCGGGAAGATGAACGGTGTCCAAAAGCTTAGCGTTGGGGGTGTAGATGTCGATAATTCTCTTATAGGTTCTCTGTTCGAACTGCTCGCGACTGTCCTTATATTTATGAGGCGAACGAAGAATGGTTACTATCTCCCTCTCGGTGGGAAGGGGAATAGGTCCCGATATTTTAGCTCCGCTCTTCTTCATCGTTTCAACGATGCGTGCCGCAGCAAGGTCTACAAGCTCGTGGTCGTATGCCGCAAGTTTAATTCTGATTTTCTGTCCTGCCATTTGTTTAACTCCTTTATCCTAACAAATTGAATATTACCGTCAACTTAACCGTGTGTATCGCGACTTTCCGACTAAAAAACACCGTAGAACGGCGTTTAAGGTCTAAAGCCACGGTTAGTCGCAGGGGTCGCGCCCCCACACTTGTCAGCGCAAATTATCTGTAACGGGAGCTATTTTGCCGTTTTTTGCAGTAACTTTGCACCTCATTCCATACACATTTTTTTGACGCGCTTTTCTATTATATAAGTCTGCAAGTGAAATGTCAATGAATTTTTGGCATTTTTTTGCTTGTTTTTGCCCGTTTTTGGGCAGTTTTACGCCGTTTTCGGCTCAAAAATCAAGAATTGTGCTTAAATTGCAGTTTAGCCCCAATATCTTGATAAATTACAACAAAATTCGGCATAAAAGAATATGACAAATTCGACAAATTAGGGGTATTATATTTTCTTATAGACTTTTTAAAATGTTATATAACAAACTTTTTGCTAATTTTTAACAATATTTTTGTGAATTTTAAGGTTTATAGTGAAAAATTTGAAATTTCTTTTACTTCGGCAGAAAGCAGTACCCCCGTTTTAAAACCTAACTTATAGGCATATTTCTCCCTTTCCAAAAAGGTTTCGGCATCTAATGTGAAGAGTTTATCTAACATATCCTGTTGCTCTTCAGTAAGGGTATTCAAAAACTTTTCGTGCAATTTATTAAACTCTTTAAGCGCCCTCTCCCCGTCCTTACTGAACTGCATTTCTTCAATCTTCATACACTCGCTTTCATACAAATTATCTATAATTTTCATAGTAAACCTCCGTGTATCTATTTTACATCGCTTAGTGATGTAAATCAAGAATTTTACATCACTTTGTGTCATATTATAAAATATGAATGAAGTTGCGAAGAAAATTGGCGCAAATATTAAAGATGCCCGCAAACTAAATCATTTAACTCAAAAAGAAATTGCAAGTGCGCTAAATATGACGCAACAGCAATACAGTCGTTTTGAAAACGGAGTATTTGAGTTAAATTATTCTCAGATTTTAGAGATTTGCAAAATATTAGATATTACACCAAACGAAATATTTGAAAAATAAACTAACCCGCCCCGCGCTGAATGCGCGGGGCGGGACTTATTTTATTCTTTAATTGTTTTCCGCTATTATCTTTTCTGCAAACTGCGGGGGTACTTCTTCATACCTTATAAACTCGGTCGAAAATTTGCCTTGACCCCTCGTAAGTCCGCGCAGGTCGGTTGAGTACTTTGTAATTTCAGATAGCGGTACTTCTGCAACTACCGTTGTTACAGTCCCCTCCGTAGAGCTTTCCGATATTCTTCCCCTGCGCTTTGATATGTCGCCCATAACCGCGCCAAGGTATTCCCCGTCAACGGCAACCTTTAACTTCATAACGGGTTCTAAAAGTACGGGCTTTGCGTTCTTTAACCCCTCTTTAAAGGCAAGCGACGCCGCCATTTTGAAAGCCATTTCCGAAGAGTCCACGTCGTGGTAGCTTCCGTCGTAAAGCACCGCTTTAAGTCCGATTACGGGATAGCCCGCAAGCACGCCTTTGGGAAGGCACTCTCTAAGCCCCTTTTCAACTGCGGGAATGTACTGCTTGGGTACTGCTCCGCCAACGACCTCGTCGCCAAACTCAAAATCTTGCGCCGACGGCTCGAAGCGTATTTTACAGTGTCCGTACTGTCCGTGTCCGCCGGACTGTTTCTTGTGCTTGCCCTCTGCGTTGGCAACGGCGCGTATAGTTTCGCGGTAAGGTATTTTTGGTTCTGTAAGCTTAACTTCTATTCCGTAGCGCGCTTTAAGCTTTTTGGCAAGCATTTCAAGGTGAACTTCACCCTGACCGCTTAACACAAGCTCTCCCGTGTCCGCGCGCTTTTCGATTGAGAACGTATAATCTTCCTCCCGCATCTTGTTAAAGCCCGCAAACATCTTGTCCTCGTCCCCCTTTACGGCGGTGGTTACCGCAAGCGAAAGCGAAGGGCGCGGGAAACGGATAGGGTCAAACTCTATCTTAGTGCCTAAGGCGCAAAGCGTGTGGTTGGTGTCGGTAGAGGTCAGCTTGTTTACCGCGCCTATGTCGCCCGCGGTCAGCTCGGTTACGAGTTCCGCCTTTTTGCCTTTAAGCATAAACAGCTGGCCGATGCGCTCCTCTACGCCCGTGTTTGCGTTTAAAACGGTCATACCCGTCTTTAACCTTCCGCGGAAGATTTTAATATAGTTCATCTTGCCCGCGTATGCGTCGTACACCGTTTTGAATACCTGGCAGGCGAAAGGTCCGTCCTCTTCACAGGTTACGTTTATCATTTCGTCCGCAAGAATGTCGGTTGCAAGGGAATTTCTTCTTTCGTTGGCGGTGGGCATATACCTTACGATTTCGTCCAAAAGGTTTATGACGCCACGGTTCTGTAATGCGCTACCCGCCATAACGGGTATTACGTTGCCCGTAGCGATACCGCGCCTGATGCCGTGAACGGTGTCTTCTTTTGAAAGCTTGCCGTCTTCAAAATATTTGTCGAGCAGAAGCTCGTCGTTCTCCGCGCCCGTCTCCATTAAGGAAGCCTGCATTTCTTCCATATACTTTTTGAGGTCGTCGGGTACGGGTATTTCCTGCGGGCCTTGGGTTGAGAACTTGTAAGCCCTCTCCTGTATGGAGTTGACGTAGCCCGTCATTTTGCCGTCCAAAATTATGGGTATTTGTATGGGCGCAAGCTTGCCGGCGTATTTTTCTTTAAGCGCGTTTACAGTGCCTGCGTAGTCGGCGTTGGCTTTATCCATACCGTTTATAAAAATTACCAGGGGCTTGCCAAGTCTTAGGCAATAGTCTACTACGCTCTCCGCGCCGACGGGCAAAACGCCGTTTGCGCCTATGACGAGTATCGCTGCGCCACAGGCGGAAAGCCCTTCGTGCCGTTCGCCCTCGAAGTCGTAGAAGCCGGGCAAGTCCAAAAGATTGATTTTGACGCCCTTCCATATAAGATAGGCAACCGAGGTGTAGACGGAAAGCTTTTTAGACTTTTCTAATTCGTCAAAGTCCATAACGGTGGTGCCGTCTTCGACCTTGCCCATTCTGTCTATCATACCGCCGTTAAAAAGCATAGCCTCGCAAAGGGTAGTCTTACCCTCACCGCTGTGTCCTATGACGGCGATGTTTCTAATCTCTTTCGCTGTAATATTCATTTTTATTCCCCTTATCCCGCACGGGAAGTGCGGTTTATACAAACATTATATTATACATTTAGCGCGATTACAAGGGGCAATTTAAAATTTGTTTTTCTAAGCCTTAAACAAGACCGCCCCGCGCTGAAAGCGCGGGGCGGTATAATATTTATATTA
>JAAUYS010000123.1 GCA_014804995.1 Clostridia bacterium | reverse complement strand
TCTTCCGGTGCATATAACGATGACGGTACTTTAAAAGCTAACGCAAAAGTAATTTACGTTACCGAAAACACCAAAGACACGGTAACCCTTTCCGTATCAACCGGTAAAATCGAAGAAACGTTTACGGGCGTACAGAACATAATAACGGGCTACAAGAAGGAAACCGCACCCCTTGCAATAAGGTTTATAGGCAACGTCGGCGACCCCGCCGATATGCCCAAGGGCGATTTGTATTTGGACGCTTTGACGGCAGGCGTTACCGTTGAGGGTATCGGCGACGACGCGACGGCAAACGGCTGGGGTATAGTAATAAAGAATACCAGCAATTTAGAGGTGAGAAACCTCGGCTTTATGAACTGCGACAGTACCGAGGGCGACGACGTAGGTTTACAGCAGGCTAACGACCATATTTGGGTGCATAACTGCGACTTCTTCTACGGCGACGCGGGTAGCGACGCAGACCAGGTAAAGGGCGACGGCGCACTCGATACGAAAAAGTCCAGTTACGTTACACACTCTTACAACCACTTCTGGGATAACGGCAAGTGTAACTTGCAGGGAATGAAGGACGAAACTACCGATAATAAAATTACTTATCACCACAACTGGTACGACCATTCGGACAGCCGTCATCCCCGTATAAGAACCTGCACCGTGCATATTTACAACAACTATTTTGACGGCAACGCAAAGTACTGCGTTGGCGTAACGATGGGTGCAAGCGCTTTCGTTGAAAACAACTACTTCCGTTCTACGGCTAAAATGAAGCCTATGCTTGCTTCCGGTCAGGGAACCGACGCAAAGGGTGAAGGTACTTTCTCGGGAGAGAACGGCGGAATTATAAAGGCGTACGGCAATACGTTCGTAGGTTCTTACGATTTAATGACGCAGAAGAACACGGCGGACAAAACCGACATTGACTGCTATCTTGCAGACGCGCGCGACGAAGTCGTCCCGTCCGATTACACGACGAAAAAGGGCGGAACTACCTATAACAACTTCGATACGGCTTCTGATTTCTATTCGTATGAAGTAGATTCGCCAGAAGTTGCAAAAGAGAAGATTGAAAAGTACGCGGGCAGAATTAACGGCGGTGATTTAAAATGGACGTTCGACAACGCGAAAGAGGATGCAAACTACGCCGTTATACCCGGACTGAAGGCTAAGCTTACCGCTTATAAAAATACCGAAATTTTAAAGGTAGCGGGCGTTACCGTAACGGGCGTTGCATCAGGCTCAAACGCTACGACGGGAGGCGATAACGGAGACGGCGATGGCGAAACCACCGGCGGAAACAATTCTTCCGTAACGGGCTTTATTCCCGCAGATTGTACGAGAATAGATTTTGCTCAGGGTGCCTCGTATCCGGAAGGTATCTCAATAGCCGGTAACTATGACGATAAAACCGGTTACCTTAAAATGGAGGGGTCTACTAAGATAACTTTAAGGTTTAATTCGGCGGGAACGCTTACTATTCACGGCTCTGAGGGCGGTAAGAAAATTAAGGTTAACGATACCAACTATACACTTGATTCCAGCGGTAACGTACAAGTGCCGATAGTACTTACGAACGGTGAAGCAACAATTGTAATTACAAAGAATAATCCTACCTCATTAGTCTATTTGCTTATATCGTAAATTTTGTTACGCCCGACGGCAAGAAGCCGTCGGGCGGTTATTTTTTCCAATATTTATCAATAGAGTTGATTTTTACAAGTCAATCTGTTATAATATTGCGGAGTAATTATAATCAACGCAAGAGGGAGTTTATGACGCCGAAATATAAGAGAGTGCTGATAAAGCTTTCAGGCGAGGCGCTTGCAGGCAAAGCGGGACACGGACTTGACGAAAACGTCATTTCCGGCGTAGTGGAACAGATTAAAAAAATTCACGATTTGGGCGTGCAGATAGCCTTAGTTATAGGCGGGGGCAACTTCTGGCGTGGCAGGCAGGGCAAGCAAATGGACAGAACCACCGCAGACCATATGGGAATGCTGGCTACGGTTATGAACTCGCTTGCAATGATGGACGCGTTGGAGCAGAAGGGTATACCCACCCGCGTACAGACTGCGCTTATAATGACCTCCGTCGCAGAGCCTTATATTTTAAGAAAAGCTTTAAACCACTTTGAAAAGGGCAGGGTAGTAATTATGGCTTGCGGAACCGGCAACCCGTACTGCTCGACAGATACCGCGGCCGCACAGAGGGCTTGCGAAATTCAGGCAGACCTTCTTTTAATGGCAAAGAATATCGACGGTATTTACGACAGCGACCCCAAGCTCAACCCCAAGGCGAAAAAATACGACCACATAAAATATATAGACATCATAAACAACGGCATAAAGGCAATGGATACCACCGCCGCCACGATGTGTATGGAAAACGATATTCCCGTTTTGGCGTTCGGGCTTGACGGGGAAAACTCTATAATAAAAGCCGTGTGCGGTGAACACATCGGCACTGTAATAGACAATAAATAATAAGGTTGGGAGATAATTATGTTAGACAACGAACAGGTAGAGGAAATACTTTTAATACTTGACGATAAGCTTTCTAAGACGGTAAGCGTTCTTAAAGAGGAATACGCCGCAGTACGTGCGGGCAGGGCTAACCCCCACATTTTGGATAAGGTTATGGTGGATTATTACGGCGCGCCTACGCCCGTAACGCAGACCTCCAACATTTCCGTTCAGGAGGGCAGATGCCTCGTTATCGCGCCTTGGGACGTATCTTTATTAAAGGGTATTGAAAAGGCGTTACAGCAGTCCAACATAGGCATAACTCCTACCAACGACGGTAAGGTTATCCGTCTTGCTTTCCCCCAGCTTACCGAGGAGAGAAGAAAAGAGCTTTCAAAACAGGTAAAAAAGATGGGCGAGGACGCAAAGGTAGCCGAAAGGAATATAAGAAGGGACGCCCTTGAACAGCTTAAAAAGTTAAAGAACGATAAAGTTCTTTCAGAAGACGAGTACGCTTCCTGCGAAAAGGACGTTGAAAAAGCCGTTTCCGACGCCATTGCTGAAATAGATTCGGCAGTAGCCGGCAAGGAAAAGGAGATAATGACCGTTTAATAATGCAAGAAAGTAATATTCCCCTGCATATAGGGCTTATAATGGACGGCAACGGCAGGTGGGCTAAAAAACGGCTTATGCCCCGTTCGTTCGGGCATAATTCGGGTATGAACGCTATGATTAAGGTAGCCGACCGCGCAAAAGAACGCGGAGTTAAATATCTTACGGTGTATACCCTGTCAACGGAAAACCTTAACCGCCCAAAGGAAGAGCTTGAAGGTCTTTACGACCTCTTCCGCGGGTACTTCACAAAGAACGTACAAAAACTTTATAAAAAGGGCGCGGGCGTCAAGGTAATAGGCGATATTTCAGTACTTCCTCAAGACGTTCAAAAGCTTTTGTCGGACGGGGTTGAAAACTCCCCTGAGGATGCGGATTTTACTCTCATATTCGCAATAAATTACGGTGCGCGTTCTGAAATTTTACGCGCGGTAAACACCGCGGTAGAGCGTGGTGAAAAGCTTGACGGTAAGGGGCTTGAAGCTCTACTCTATACAGCCGGCATACCAGACCCTGACTTAATTATAAGGACGGGGGGAGAGAAAAGGCTTTCAAACTTCCTTGCATACCAGTCGGCTTATGCGGAGCTGTACTTTACGGACGTTCTTTTTCCCGACTTTGACGGAAACGAACTTGACAAGGCATTGGAAGAGTACGCCTGCCGCGAAAGACGGTTCGGAAAAGTTTAAACAAAAGATAAATATTGCTTAAATAGGCAATAATTAATTATATTTTAATTTTAAAGGTAAAAAATTTGGCAGAACAGGAAATTCAGGGCGAACAGCCCTCTAACGGAAAAAAAGAAAAGAAACCGCTCACTTCTATGCAGAAGAGGACGATTACCGCGGTAGCGTATCTGTTAATTTGGGTTGCTATGTGCGCCCTTAAATGGTGCGTTCCGCAAGGCAACGTACACGGCGGTTGGGGCGCTATCGGCTTCGATTTGGTGTTTACAGCTGTGTCGGTTATCGGCGCGCACGAGTTTTTGCGTGCGATAGACCGTTCCGAAAGCGGAGTAAACTGCAAAATCTCTTTCCCCCAGCACTGCATAACCGTGGCGTTTTGCGCAATGATAGTCCCGCTTTACGTCATAGTCGAAATGGCTATGGGCGGTGGCTTGCTCGCTATCTCCTGCGGGTTTACGGTTTACGTAATGTTCCTTGCCGCGACTTCGGTTTTCGACCATAAGAGAAGTTCGGTAAAAGGCACTATTTACTGCGTATTCTGTATGCTCTATTGCGGAGTTCTTTCTTCGCTTTTGTCGGCTATAAACCACTTGGCGCAGAACTCGATGGTAGCCATTCTCGTAATATTTATGTGTCCCGTTCTCACTGATACGGGCGCGTTCTTAATAGGTTCGGCTTTCAAAAAGTGGGTGCCTATGAAGCTTGCCCCCCAGCTTTCCCCCAACAAGACGGTTATAGGAGCGGTCGGCGGAATAATAGGCGGAATACTCGGCGCTATCCTTGCGTACTATACGATGTATATTTTCGGCGGAGTGAACGGCAATATTGCGTTCTTCGGTATGAACGACGTTTACCTTTCGGTAAGAAGCACGACCTTCCCCGCGATAGTATCGTTTATTCTCGTAGGGCTGTTTACTTCCGTTATGGCGCAGATAGGCGACTTGTTCGAGAGCGCCATTAAGCGCGAATGCGGGGTAAAGGATATGGGTAATCTTCTGCCCGGACACGGTGGCGTTCTGGACAGGTTCGACAGTATGCTTTACAGCAGTGTGGTAGTGCTTATAAGCTTCGGCACGATAATATAAATATAAAATGCCACGAAAAACCGTGGCGTTTTTTGTCATTAAATAAAAATTTACGGGTATAATAATTATGAAAAAGATTGCTTTATTAGGTTCAACCGGTTCAATAGGCGTTCAGGTGTTGGAGGCGGTGCGCCGTCATCCCAACAGCTTTAAAATAGTCGCAATGTGCGCAAACGACCTGTCCAAGGCTTTTACCCAGCAGGTAAAGGAGTTTGCTCCGCAGTTTACCGCAACGGCTTCCGAGGACAAGGCACAAGCCTTAAAGGTAGCCGAATACGCTGACGCGGACATAGTTTTTAACGCCGTAAGCGGTTTTGCGGGACTTGAATACAGCATTAAGGCAATCAAGGCAGGCAAGACGCTTGCGCTTGCCAACAAAGAAACGCTTGTATGTGGAGGAGAGCTTGTAACCCGCCTTGCAAACGCAAAGGGTGTTGAAATTATCCCCGTTGACAGCGAACACTCTGCAATTTGGCAGTGTTTAAACTACGATAAAAAGGCTTCCTTCAAGAAGCTTATAATAACCGCAAGCGGTGGACCTTTCAGGGGCTATACCGAGGAACAGCTTTCCAAGGTTACCCCCAAACAGGCGTTAAATCACCCCACCTGGAAGATGGGACCTAAGGTTACCGTTGACAGCGCAACCCTTATGAACAAGGGCTACGAGGTAATTGAGGCGCACGAGCTTTACGGCGCACCCTACTCTAAGATAGAAACGGTAATCCAGCCGACTAGCGTTATTCATTCGCTCGTAGAGTTTGCCGATGGCGCGGTTATGGCGCAGATGGGTTCGCCCGATATGCAGGTGCCTATCCAGCTTGCTTTAACCTATCCCCGCCGTATGTCTACGGACGCACAGGCGCTTTCTTTCAAAAAGGCTATGAGCCTGGAGTTTTTACCCCTCAACCGTAAACAGTACCCCTTGTACGATTTGGCGCTTAAATGCGCTAAAGAGGGCGGTACGCTTCCTTGCGCTTTAAACGCGGCGGACGAGGTTGCGGTTAAAGCCTTCTTGGACGGCAAGATAAAGTTCACCGATATATTCCTTACGGTGGAACACGTCATATCCTCTTCCGTGCGGGACGAGGTCGTCAGCTTCAAACAGCTTGAAGAGGTTGACCGTACCGCCCGTTGGAAGGCGCAAAAATTCATATATAAACTTTCTAAATAATCCGCGGGCTTACCGCGGGTGAAGGAACAACTTGGGTTTACTTTCAGTTTCCTCGGTAATGGCGACGATAGGCTCGGTTTTGCTTGCAATACTCATATTGCTTGCAATGATAACCGTACACGAGTTCGGGCATTACCTCGCGGGCAAAGCCTTAAAATTTAAAATAAACGAATTTGCGATAGGCTTCGGACCGAGGCTTTTCAAGAAAACTTCTAAAAAGAGCGGAGAGGTCTTTTCGGTAAGGCTTCTGCCCCTCGGCGGGTTCTGCGCG
>JAAUYS010000122.1 GCA_014804995.1 Clostridia bacterium | reverse complement strand
TATCAAGACCTGTCACAATAACCTCATCGCCCTCTTCGAACTGCGAATTCTTCTTACGCGCCGCCTCTCTCTTCTTTGTACGCTGCGGTGTCTGCTCCTGTACTTTCTCCAGTACGAAGTAAGGGAAGCTGTAAGCAGCGTGTGCTGGATTCCCCGAGATATTTATGAGCACTTCTCCTACGGGATTCACACCTGTAACAGAATAGACACCATTTATGGCATCATCCATATCATCCACCCACACATTAGGCCAGCCAGCCTCGTGGTCCTCAGCTTTGTGGAGAACCCGCACATAATCCCCAGCCTTGATACCACAAGCACGGGCAGCGTCCGTATATACTCTCTTTTCAGTAGCACTGATTTTCCTTGACATCCCTCACCTCCTACGCAGCCACAGCTCTGACCAACGCCTTGCGCATCATATCAGCGAGCTTCGGCGTAAAGTCCCTTGCCATGTCCTGAACACATATCCAATGCCTGTCGTCGAAGAACTCCGACAAGTCCATCCCCGTCATGCCCACACCATAGACCTCAACCCCACGCTTCTGCACACCACGCAGGGCCATGCGCAGGATACTGTCGCTATCCGGGCGGCCATCGGTGAAGATGAAGAGCAGCTTGCGTGTGTCTTTCGTATGAGTGAAGTAGAAGTTACTCTGAATCACAGCAGGACCAGTAGGCGTACCACCACCTGCGCTGTGCCACCGCACTTCCTTCGGCATCGGAGTGTCAGGACTGACGAGCAACGAGGTCGTGCTGTGTTGGAACCCCATCAGGAACGCCCTGACACCCGGGATGCTTTTAAGCATCTTGCACATGGCAAACGCTCCCTGATTCATAAACGGTTCATTCCCATCCATACTCCCCGAGTAGTCCATGAGAAGACCGACTTCAACCTTGCGTTCCGTGCGTTCCGCTCGCTTCAGGAACACCCTGTCGTCAGACACCGCAGACCGATGAAGCATACGTCCATCGAGCTTGCCCCTGCGCCCCGTCACAGCGGGTCGATACTGCATCGACTGAAGGAGCGGAGGGATGACACGCGAAAGATTCCCGTACACCCGCTGGTCCACGGGACTCTTCATGTCCGTCCGCCGTGTGTCGGGCCTATGCTCGGTTCTCATCATGGCATACGCCGCCATCTCCGCGTCACTCTGTGCCTTGTCATAATCGGGTGTCTGCCTTCCACGAGCATTGAGCGCTTCCGACACCATCGACCCCATATCCGCTGCTCTATCGGCTGCGGATGTGGTATCCTCAGGCAGATTCGGCCTGCTGTTCCCGGAGGATTGCTGTTGCTGCATATCACCGGAACCAGACTGCTGCTGGCTGTCATCATCACCCTGCTGAGACTGCCCGCTTGAACCTTCCTGCTGTTCCCCAGCGCCTTTCTGCTGCTGGTCGTTCCCACCAGAACCCTGCGGCTGCTGCTGACACTCACTCTTGACATAGGCACAGAACTCAACCGCTTGCTGCATGGCCTCCCGTGTACTCGACGCGCTCTTGCCCGCAATGTCAATGAGCTCGTCAATATCCTGCTGACTCATGCCATTCCTGCGCAGCGCCCGCACGAGCTTTTTCACATTCTCTTCAGGGAGCTTGTCATCCAACGTGCGCCTGCGGACATACAGGGCAAGCCCCATGCACATATCGAGGATGTTCTTTCCATCAATGAACTGCTTTACATGGTCGAGAGTAAAGAGCTTTCTCGCCAGCCGCTGCAAGTTCAGCCGCGCACCGGGGAACACGTCGCCCATCTTCTTCTCAATATGGACATCCTCGAAGATGTTGAAGACACCGTGCCCGAAGTCCCCGTACTCCTCAATCTCGGGGGCACTGTAGCCAAACTCAGTGAACCGCACATGACCAACCTCATGGTCAAGGTAGCCACGATAGTACACATCCGCATCATCAGCAGCCACATACGGCAGCGTGATGACATGACGCTTGCTGCCGCTTGCTGCTCGGCAAGACGCTTGGTCGTCAGGCGCAGCAATGCGCACGTCCACATTGTGTTGCATACTTATGGTCTGCCCCAGCATCGTGAGTTCAATGATGTCCATATCTCCCTCCTACCACAGTCCAAGAGAATCGAGCACACCCGAGGTTTCGGGTTCAGTAGCCGCAGGCTTTGCCAATGCTTCCTGTGCTGCTGCTACCAAAGATACCGTAGAGAGCGTGGTCTTCTCTTGCGGCGTCCCTACGGCTTCTACATAATCCGCCTGCGCCTTGGCTATCAGCTCTCCCAGCGACGACTTTTCTGGTTCAGCCGCCTGACTTCCCAAGAAAGCCCAGTCAGACACCGAGCCAGCCTGCTGCACGGCATCGAGCACTGTCTGCAACTTCGCCACATCACTCATGGACTGCAAGGTGAACGCCGCAGTCGGCAAGCTCTCCGTGTTGACCACATCCCTAAGCACCGTACAAGCCTGCGCCGCATACGGTGACGTGAATGACAGCGCCTCGCACCTGTCAGCCAGTTTCGCAATGGCGTTGAACGCCCGGCGGGTCGCTCTCCCCCCGGCAAAGCTCACGTTGTAAATGTTCTGGCACTCTTCGGCCACCTCAGCCAGTATCTTGTCAGGCATAGACTGAATCTCTTGCTCCGTAGTGTTGCCAACGTGCATAGGGCCAGCCATCACAGGCTCAATCTTATATGTCTGCCACGAGAAATTGTACTTCCGAAGCAACTCCGGCGGAGTCGGCAGACTCTGTCGGAGCATCTGCGCCCACTCGGCGTGCTCCTTTAGCCACTCTGCCGCTGCCACATCGTAATCATTCACAAGATTCCCGACAGCCTGCTCCCACTCCGTCTGTATGACATCAAGTTCTGCTTCGAGTTCTGCGAGCTTCGTGCCGTCCACCAGATACCCACCCATGAGCCGCGAGCCATACTGCTCGCACGTCCTCACGGCACGGGACTTGAGCGTCCCGAAAGCCCGGAGCTTCTCAGGGTCAAATATCTTCTTGCTTCCAAGTGAGATAAGTTCTTCAGACGGCAACTTGTCAGCCGCCTGCGGCACATCCGAGCGCATGAGCCGGGCCTTGCCAGTCCAAATCGAAATGTCGAGATGCAGTAGTACGCCGTCATTGATGATGTTGTTCATGGTTATCTCCCTTCATACTTAGAATGATTCTTCACCGGCCACGCGCTGCAATACCTCATGCAGCACGACCTTGTTCCCCTTGTCCACCGCATTGGCAAACGCCCGGTCCATCGAATACTCCAGCACGTTCACCCCACGCTGCGCCAAGGGCTTCGCAATGTACGCCCACTCCGCCCAGCGAAGCACACTGCGCGTCGACATCGGCACGGCCAACCCAGCAAGGCCCTGCGATTCATCCTCGGACGTAGTTCCACAGAAGGCGGCACGCACGAGCCGCGCCACCTCGATGATATTGTCGCACACCTTCGCCGGGAGCTTGCCAGCATCCTCATACATACGGGTCAGGATGGCACGCTCCTGCCGTGGCGTCAGGTAGTCAGCCTCAAACTGCACAAAGCGGTTCTGTAAGGCAAAGTTCTGCCTCAAAGTACCAGTGTACAGACCCGAGTCATCACCTGCACCATTGGTATTGCCAGTCGCAATGAACCTGAACCCGGGATGAGGCTGCACCACCTCCGCAGTCTCAGCAATGCACAACGGCGAACCGTCAAGGATGGTGTTCAACCCCGCCGCAGTCGATGGGTCGAGCAGGTCCATCTCATTTATCAGGAAGTACCCACCCCCACGCATGGCCTTGGTCAACGGACCGTCCTGCCAGACAGTATTCCCCTCAACCAGAGCGAAGTGTCCAATCAGGTCGGGAGTTTCGAGCCGTGAGTGGCCCGTGATTTCGTACATGGGATAGTTCAGCATGGACGCAACCTGCTTCACCGTAGCAGTCTTGCCGCAACCCGTCGGCCCCGTGATGTACACAGGCTCCTTCGAGTGGATAGTCCACAGGATGAAGTCACGCATCCACTCCGGGGGGATGAAGGTGTCCATGCGCTTCGGCGTATGCTCGCACGGTTCAGAGAAACCCATCACAGACGTACCCGAGGTACGCCCAGAGAAACGCTCGCCAGCATCGAGAGCAATGTAATCAGCCATCTTCATGTCTCCTTTGGTGTGTTGATTGTTACTGCTTACGAACAGGGCCTTCATTCACCCTTTACCGGGATGTTGTCGAGCGGGGAGTCCACACTCGAGGCGTCCACATTCTTGAAGAGCTCGCTGTTCATCAACGTATCCATCAGCATACTCTTCGCCAGACGAATCCTAAGCTCGGAAGTATCCAGTCCATCCGGGACTTCCGCACCTGTCTGTTCTTCCAGAATCTCAATCATCGAGGCAGATAGACGCAGGGCAAACCCCACAATAACAGCCTTGGCGCACTCGACCACCGTAGCGCCAGAGATGTTCCCCATCCCCAACTGGATATTCAGCGGGAACTGGTAGTTCTCACCATCCCCACCGTCAATCAGATGCCCCTTAATCTCGATGTTCAGATTCGGCGTGTCCATAGTTCTCTCCTTTTGTGTTGTTTGGTTCCGTAAATATACGGGAATCTCCATTAGTAGTCAAGCCCGAGACTTAATATTTTCTCGGGTCGAACCGAACCCCGTTCTCGCCAAAAACTACCCACTCTTTCCGCCCTTTCCTATGCCTGTGAATGGCGTTCTTGACATACTCCACACCCTTCTGCTCCGGCGTAAGGATGCGCCACTGCACGGCCCCATCATCATGCACGATGCAAGCAGCATCGGCAGGGGCAAGGCACTGCGCCTCAGCCGTTTCAAAGTCCGGGGCATAAATCACAGTGTCAGGCATGGCCCTAAGCCTATACCAGCGCCTCCCGGCATTGCGCCGCTCGACTCCCGCAATGGGAGTCTTCGGTTCCAATGAAAAGAACACCACTTTCATGCCGCAACCTCCTGTTCCAAGATGTGCTCACCCAAAAGCGTGATAGTGTACCAGTTCTTCGTCTGTATCCACGCCACGGGCGGAGTTATGATAAGATGTTTCTTCACAAGCGCCTCCACCGTGCGCTTCTTCGCACCCACAACCTCTGGTTCCGTATCCATCCCGGTATAAAAGCGCATGACTTTCCTGTCCTTCACGTCCTGAAGGACGCGGCGTTGTGCATCAGACAGCTTACGCATGGCTAGTCCTCCTCATCCATCCAAGAAGTATCAGGCTCCGGGCGCTCGTTGATATTGTCCGCATCCCCCCTCCACGCCATCCAGATGATGCGCGTATCGTTCCCGCTGAACTCCCAATACGAGTTGCGATGTTTCTGCTTCTCTTCGAGCTTCGGCACGAGCCCCTTCTTCACCGTGACACCACCATTGGGAGCGCACGCCTTGAAGATTTCCACGAGCTTCTTCGCCCCGGCGGCATCGCACATGAGCGTCCCCTCCACCGGGATGTGCCCCTCAATATACTCAGGGTTCCCGAGGATGCCCTCATTAAACTTGCGCCAAGTATCCGCCCATTCGTCATTGACAACGCGCTTGGCCGCCACGCCGTCCACCGTCACGGCATCATCAGTTACCGACAACTCCACACGGGCGTGCTTCCCCTTGGCCTTCAGCACACCCTGAAGCAGAGTCACACCCTCCCATACCACCAGCACGGGCGCATCCCATGCTTCTTCTGGCTTGTCACCCGTTACCGCAACGGCTGGCACTTCACGACTGAACAGAGCATGCCCGTTCAACCCCTGCACCAAGAACCGCTCGCCATTATAGTACAGACGAAGAGAGTTGGCGAT
Organism: Clostridia bacterium; assembly: GCA_014804995.1. GTDB lineage: Bacteria > Bacillota > Clostridia > Christensenellales > Borkfalkiaceae > Coproplasma. Next base: position 4,830 of record JAAUYS010000122.1, on the reverse strand, counting down.
GCTGTTATCAGACGCCCACGCCGGGGGCGTCATAAACTTCGTAGCCGTGGTGATAGAATTGAGAAGTTCACCCGCATTGATACGAAGATTCTGGTTAGCCATTGTAATTCTCCCTTTGGTTAGATTGTTACCCGCAATTAGAGCACCGCAGCCCTGCGCATCGCATCCCTAAGCCCCGGCAACAACACGGCGCTATTGTAATGCACCGTGTTTCCATCAAGCCGCAAAGACATGGTGAAAGTCTCACCCGCAAGGGAGCAAAACGTACTGATGTAGTTCGCATATCCCTTTGGATGTTCACCCGTCACCTCACGGCAGTCCACAATCAGCTTCTGGATGCCGTAGTCCTCTATGTAATGTGCCAGCACACCAGCACACACAGCCAGAAAATCAAGTCCTCGCTGCGTTCCGCGAGCGTCCACACTGAACATGTCCATACACACCTCCATTTGTATCTCAGTACAGGCCAATCCCGTACTCTATTGGCACGGCCATGAACCGGCATGGCCGTACCTAAGAGGGCAGGATACCCTAGGCGAAGTTCTCCACCACGCGCAGCGTGGCAGGGTCGATGCCGCGCATGGCCGCGATAGCGGCGAAAGTCTGGTGGATGCCGTACTCGTTCATCACGAACATCGGCATGTTGATACCCTTCGGGAGTTCCGGGCGCACCCCGGCAGCCGCCAGCGCCCCGGCAATGGCATGGGCGCTCTTGTTATAGCCCCAGCCACCGGCGCGGCCAAAACCATGATGGCTCTCGCCATCGTCGAGATTCAGCCAAGCCGCAGCGTACACGGTCTGCCCCCGGCGCGTGCCGTAGGTACGCACGTCACCGAGACTGACAATCCTGCCGCCGTCAATGGCGAGGCCACTGTAGGTATGCAGCAGCTCTGCGGTATCTCTGAAGCGGTTGGAAATCTGGTTGTTGCTGGCGGGCACGAAGTCAATGCGGTAGTTTTGGCGCGGTTCAAACATGGTTCTCCTCCTTAGTATTGCACAGGCATCCATTCGCCCGTGTTGTTATCATAGTAGGCCAGCGACTTCTCGCCGGCCTCGTCCCAGATAGTGGCCGCAAGGATACCCTTGTGACGGCGATAGTCACGGCGATAGGCATCGGCCACGGCCTGCGCCGTTACAAGGTCAGGCTCATTCAGTATCCGCCCGGAATACTTCGGGCGGCGCCCTGCCTGAAACAGTGTGAAGTGAAGCTGGAACAGCATGGCAACCCTCCTTGGCTGTAGTTAGCATAGGGCAAAGTTTATTCTCATGCAAGAATAAACTTTTGGCTGTTTATTTTGGGCCAAAATTTTTGGGATTCTAACAAAATAAACTCTGCGCGTTGTAACACACTGAAATCCCTGAACAAATAAACCAGTGAACACAAGTTTATTTGTTTATTATTTCGGCGAAATACCCACAAATAATAAACTAATAAACTTTTGGCGGATTGTAAGTGTGCGGAATTATTGAATGTAATTAGGTCCGCGAGTTCTGTGCGCTAGCTTATTCTTTATTCTGAGAAAAAACACGCACCCCCCCGCCTTGCAAAACGGAAGAGAAAAACAAAAACGGGGAACCGCATATATATAATAAACTAATAAAGAATAAATTATTATTATATTATAGAGTAACTTTATTTTTTTCCGGCGTCTGCTGGAACTGCCGGAGGGGGGCTTGTATTTTTTTCTAAGAATAAACAAATAAACAATTGCACCATAAGTTCCCGCCAAAAAATGGGAGCCCCTTTTGTTTTTTTAATAAACAAATAAACAAAAATAAACAAATAAACTTTTGCGCAAAATCTACCTGCCCCCTTTGTTTTTCCGATAAACAATAAGCAAATAAACTTTTGCACAATAAATATGCGCCAAGAACTCCCGGAACGCATCGCACGCTCAGGAATAAACAAAGCGCACAAAAATAAACGCACCTCAAAAATAAACAACACTCTTTGGCCCCCAGTGTTATCTATCGCACCATAAACCCAGTACAAAAAACTCCCGGAACGTGCGGAAAAAATAAACACGTAAAAATCACGCGCGAATACTTCCGCGCGTTCCGGGAATTGGTTGCATTGTTGTTCGCGTAGTCGCACGTTTTCGGTCTGGTGTCGTGGCTACGCCTCTAGTATGCAAAGCGCCTTGCAATGTGCTACACTACCATGTAGTACACTGCCACCAGTTGCGCCTTGTAAAAATCGCACAATCATTTATTGACAACAGCGCCGGGAATTCGGCGCGGGAAAAGGCCGCCCGGAGCAATCCGGGCGGCCTTGCCTATCTAGGTTACTTTGTTAGTTTTATTGGTTTTCTTTTCCGTTGCCGTCTTTGCTTCCTGTCCGCGCCTTGCGGCGGCGGAAAGTTGCGGCGCGTAGGTATCCGCCGCCTTCTTGGCTTCCTTTCCTACATAGTAGGAAATCGCGGAAACGGCGGCGGCAAGCGCGTCGCTTTCTTGCGAACCGTCAAGCCATTCGGGCTTTCTTGCCAAGGCATCCAAAAATGCCTGCGTTTTTTCAAGCGCTTCTGTGATTGCCGTTTTGCTAGGCTTGTAGTTTTGCGTCTTGATAGAAAGCAATGACAAATCCGGCAAGGCGTCGTTTTCTACAAGCGCAAGCGCACGCGCTTCTTTGTAGGTGTCTTCATTGGCAGAAGATACGGCAAAAACGTACGCGCCGCCGAATTTGTTCACTTTAGCATATTGGATTATGCACCAGTCCGGCCGTACAATATACGCGCCATTCTTTGCCGTTTCCACTATGCTACCAGCAAGCGCCGGGATACGGCGGCGGAAATCCGCCGCAAGTTCCTTGCCATTCGGCAAGGCTTCATATAGCGAGTGTACGCTTTCCACATATCCGGCCGATTTGTTATGAAGCGCGAAACGAATGGCCGCACGTTCAAGCCTTGCCATGCGTGTTTTTGCTTCCGTATTCAATTCGGCCGCCTGAGCGTACGCTTGCTTTATGGCTTCCACTTCCGTAGAAAAATCGTTTTCAAGATATTCTACAAAAGTAGTCGTTTCCGCCGTTGCCGTGTTCTTTTCATTCGCGTTTTTCATTGTGCTTTCCTTCTGGTTAGAGATTGCGCGAATTTTACAAGGCGCACCTTGCGCCGTATGCCTAGCCGTAAAGACGGCAAAGCATACGGCAAGTGCCCTGCTTCCTGTTGCCTCTCTATAGGGTAGGGGGGATTTTTCAATCCCGGCAAAAGTTATGCTACGGTATAGCAGATTGCGCGCGCAAGTTGTGCTTTCGGCTTAGGCTTACTTTGGTCCAGTCTCCTCGCACTCTCACACACTAGCACAATCCTATGCCCTACAGTGTGTTGCAATGCGCGGCTGCTATCCGCCTAGCGTTTGCGCGTGCCTTGTCTGCTACATACTTCCGTAGCATTGACGCTGCTTTTGCCTTCTCCCTATCCATTGTCAAGGGCCCCTATACTTTGGCGGCCATTGCCGCCAGGCCCGCTTGCGGGGGCTTCCCCCCGTTCGCAAGTCCAATATATACCAATGGTACTTAGATGCAAGTATTTTCTTGTTAGTGTAGCAAGTTTTATTTCCAATAATTCCAATAGGTTATGGGGGCGCCTCCCCCTGCTGGCGCTTCCGCCCGACTGTAGCAGACCCGGCCCCCGGGGGCCTTTGGACGCGCCCTTCCGCCACCCCCTAAAAAAGCTAAAGTAATATATTTGCACTCTCAGACAGCTCGCTATCATTAATATATAGTGTGCGCCCCACGCCCCATCTGGACAAGCCCCCTCCCCCTAATCGCACCGGGTCCCCTACTGGGCTAAAATTTTTCTTGACCTCCCAGAACTCGCGGAACTCCCAGCCAACGAACTCCTTGACACCAACATCCAAACCATTTACTCTATCCCCAGCGTAGTTTTGAAGGTTCTTTCAAGCACCCCCAGTGCACTAACACTGGGGGGTTTTCTCTTGACAACCCCCACACCCTGTCGTATCTTCTCCCTCGGAGAACAGAGTACCTCTTTGGCTAAGGCAGAACTCCCCGACGCAGCATCCACTTTGGGTCGTGCTGTGCCGGGGAGTTCACTTTTAAAAACACTTGACATCCACCCCCCACTGCCGTATATTCACCTCACCTTCATGGTATCTCCCTATGGTGATAACCGAAACCGAACTCCCGGAAGTCCCAGCAGCTTCCGGGAGTTCTGTTTTTCTACCCGTGCCCTATTGACAATCTCCGCGAATCTCCGTAAATATATCTTCAATCAAGGAGGTATCCATGAAGATTTCCGCTGAACGTCGCCAAATACTTCGAGAGTTCCCGGAGTATATAACTCCGGCGACGGTTCGAGCGTTGCTTGACGACATCGATTGGCTGTTGGAACGAGCCGCTGATTTCAGGTCACGCTGGGAGCGTGAGGCGAACACCAGTTTTGATTTGGAGAACATGTGCTGGTGGCTCGCTGACCGCTGCCGTGAGTTCTGCGAATCCCAAAGTTACTGTGGCGAGTGCCCGATGTTCGACAGTGCAGTCAAACGTGCCAGTGAGGATTGTGGTGAGTCAGTTACGGTTCGCTCCGAGAAGCACTGTCTGTCTGCGACCGACTGGATTCACAATGCCCGTGAAGCTGTGGTTGGAGATAGCCATGACAAGTGAAGAACTCAAGGAGCTCCGCGAGCTCGCGGAAGCCGCGACTTCGGGGCCGTGGTGTACTCGGGAGACAGACGTTGTGATGTGTAAGCCGCCGCAAGACAAAGCCCGGCTATATTGGATGTGTACTTGTGATAATGATGTGGAGTGTCCGAATGATATAATCTGCCAGTTTGGAGATTCTGAATATTATGGTTATATTGACAAGGAGG
>JAAUYS010000121.1 GCA_014804995.1 Clostridia bacterium | reverse complement strand
GCCCCTGCTCGATGACGGCCTGCTCCAGAAAGTCAGTACTGAGAGTGGCGAACAGCCGTTTGAATGTATCCGCCGAGGGATTGCGATCTGTGTAAGGAAACAGGCCGGACTCCCTGGCCCTACTGACGCTGAACAGCGCCATGTCGGCGTAATCCTCCAGTCCTGACATGTAGCTGAGGAACGCAACCGCCAGAAGATCGCCCAGTTCATATACACATCGGTCTATTTTTCGAGGGTCCTTGATGCCGTTGAATATGCTTATCAGGGTATTTCTCATGGCTATAAAATAATAGCCATACGCAGTGTTGTCAAGATGTTTATAATGAAATTTTCTTAATTCGATATTAATTTTTGTTTATTCAGATGCGGTTGCCCTGCGGAAAATAGTTAAAAACTCAAAAATTTTTCTTACCTTTGCTCTCGGATTGGTGTATGCCATTCCACGACATATTGAAATAAGGAAGCGTTATGCTCATCTTGTAGTTTGAGAACCTGAGAAATTCATAAAACAGAGCAAGAGATAGCATAGTGGTTCCCACGCATATAGCGTGGGCTGCTATTGTTACATCTGCTCACAGGTTTTCTCAGGACCTTCAAACTAGAACGTGACATAGTCGGCTCACGTTTTCTATTGACAGTATAAAGAATAAACTAATCGGAATGGCATCTTTTGTAGGAAATATTGAAGTATTTGTGCCCAGTTCAAGGAACGAAAGTGCATTTGAAACTCTCTTTCAAGAATATGAAAGAGTGATTATTCAAAGTCTCATTTCTTCATTTGGATTGGATTTTATTGTTAGGGATCAACATGGTGGAGATGTTGATACAATCCATAATGTACGTAAAATTGGAACTGATAGTAGGATGCATTATAAGGATTCCGCTAACGAACAAGCATACAGAAACCGTGGAGAATATGATGGGGCAGCATATCACAGTGATAGGCGTTTTGCTGATAAAAAGGCTGCAGCCAGACAAGATTACAATAACAATGGAACTTTGATCCAAGATGCATACACTGGACAAAATCTAGAATATACAAAGGCCTCAGCGGTTCCTAAAGACCGGCGAGTTGAGCTTGATCATGTCGTAGAATGTAAGGCTATTCATGATGACAGAGGACGAGTATTGTCTGGAATAAGTGGTGTTGATCTTGCAAATCAAGATGACAACTTAGCTTGGACAAATAAGAGCCTTAATGCTTCAATGGGCGCATGGGCCCGTGGAGTTAATGATAAGTATAAGAGGGAGCATGGATGCGATGCACCAATAGATATAGTTGATATGGAGGCTTACATTCGTGCGCATCCTGATTTAAATGAACAGACAGTCAATAATATGCGAGTTCAATATGCTAAGTCAAGGTCAGCTTATGAACAGCGTATTAGTTTCACATATTACACTAGTTCATCTTTTATGAAAGCTACAACCAAAGCATCTGCTAAGGTAGGCTTCAAAATGGGGCTAAGGCAAGCATTAGGGTTAGTCTTCAGTGAAATATGGTTTGCCGTCCGTGATGAAATTAAGCGGGCAAAAGGCTCGTCTCAAAGTCTTTTTACGACAATCGGTAATGCCGTAAAACGTGGTTATGAAACCTCAAAGACACGATATAAGGAAATTTGGAATCAATTTATCAGTGGTTCTATAGCTGGCGTCTTTTCATCGTTAACCACAACAATCTGTAATATATTTTTCAGCACAGCTAAAAATATAGTCAGGATACTTCGTCAATCTTGGGCTTCTTTGGTCGAAGCTGCAAAAATATTATTTTTCAACCCTGACTGTTTGCCAGTTGGTGAAAAGTTTCGTGCTGCTTCAAAAATAATAGCTACAGGAGCATCTGTAGTTGTTGGTTCTATGATTGGCGATATGATTCAAAAAACAGGGATTGGAGCAATTCCAGTGGTGGGAGAAATTGCGACAGTGTTTTGTTCATCTCTTGTTACTGGTATAATGAGCTGCTCCCTTCTGTATATGCTTGATCATAATTCTGCGATAAACAAGCTCATAGACATCCTCAATAAAATTCCATCCGTAGCTAATTATGTCACTTATTTTAGACAACAGGCCGCCTTATTGGATGAATATGCGGCTAAGCTCTTTAATATTGATTTAGCTTCATTCAAAGCAGAGACATCCTTATATGTTTCGTCGATGTCTAAACTTGAATGCATCTCAAATCCTATTGAAATGAATCGTGTATTACGAGACCTGTATTTCAATAAGTTTAAGTTCAGTTCTCCATTTGGCCGATATGATAGTATTGACAGCTTTATGTCTGATCGGTCCGCTGTTTTAACTTTTTCATAATGTTTAGTTGTGATAAGTGCGGTGAATGCTGCAAACATCTTCACTTGAGTTCTTTGTATGCAGACTTAGATCGAGGCGATGGAGTATGTAAGTATCTTATCAACAATTTATGTAGTATCTACCAGAATAGGCCTATAAAATGTAGAATTGATGAGTCATACGAGCTATATTTTAGCAAAATCTATTCTCTTGAAGAATTCTATGAAATAAATAAAAGAATTTGTAATAAACTAAAACATTTATAATTATGCCACTACCCTTATTGCTCGGAATTGCGGCAGCCGTTGCTGGTGCAACCGGAGTAGGCCTTGGTATCAAAGGTGCCGTTGATATGGCGGATGCCAATGATACACTTAATAAGGCTAAGAAGCGTGACGAAGAAAATCTAAAACGTCACAAAAACACAGAAACTCGCACTCTTAAAATCATGGATGAGTTGGGTGCAGCAGAGATAAATGCTCTAAAGAATCTAGATAGTTTCTCAAATCTTTTCGAAAAAATCCACAATAAGCCTAAGTTCGAAAAAATCTTAGGGACCAATGTCAAGATTGTTCCCTTTACTCCAAATGAACTGAATAACGCATCTGTCGGAGCCGCAGTTCTTGCCGGGGGACTTGGTGGTGCCGCTTTAGGTACCGCAGGTGGTTTCGCTGCTGCAAGTGCTACGACGGCTGCTGTTATGGCTCTTGGCACAGCATCGACTGGCACAGCAATCTCGACTCTCAGTGGTGTTGCTGCCACTAACGCGACATTGGCAGCATTGGGTGGAGGCTCATTAGCAGCTGGTGGTGGAGGAATGGCTCTTGGTACTACGATTCTTGGTGCATCCACCTTAGGAGTAGGACTTCTTGTTGGCGGTATCATCTTTAGCCTGTCTGGCAGCTCAATCAGTGACAAAGCAGACAAGGCTCACCAGCAAATGTTAGAGAACGAGAAGAAAGTTAATACTATCTGCACCTTCTTGGATGAACTACACACTGCGGCTTCCTCATATCTTAATACATTACGTAGAGTTGTTGTGATTTACAACCACTATCTTTCCAAGATGCGTAGTATTATAGAAGGGGCCCCCTCTACCAATCCAAATTGGAATTTGTTCTCATATGATGAGAAGAAGGTTATAGAGAATACTGTTCTTTTGGTTGGTGTAATCTATAACATGTGTAAGGTCAAACTAGTTTTATCGGATGGCGGGAAGGATGTCAATCGAGTAAATAACTTTGAAATTGGCAAAGCCACTATTATGGCAAAAGACACTATCGCCTCTATTGATATATGATTCTATATTAAAATCATATATTGTAGAATACCAGTATAATTCTATAGAAACTCTAATGTGAGTTAGTACACAGTAAAATGCCACTGAGGATGCTCTTGCTTCTCTCAGTGGCGATATTGATTAGTGTCGTTTGGCACTATACTGCGTTGCTTGGCTTTTTGTTCGTCTCGGTAGCGGTGAAGGGCTTCGTCAATGCTGAAGCCGTACCGGTCGGTTCTGGATTTTATCACCTCCCCAGTCCGGAATCCTTTGTCATAGAAGAAGACCGCCAGCCTTTCCATGACTGCCCGGCTTGTCCAGAGGTACTCCTTTTCCGCCTGTCCCTTTTCATTGTCGATCACCGGAACAGTGCTTTCATCGGATTGGACGTAATCACTGTGGAACACCTCGCTTATCAGTAGGTCGTACAGGGGTCTCAGAAGCTCCATTGCTCGTTTATGCCATCCGACCACGGTCGCTTCCTTCAGTCACTTCATGCCGAGGTGCGCCATCTGCTCCTTGACGACTCCGATAAGAGAGTTGATTCCCTTGCGCATATCTGGCCTTCCCTGGCACAGATAATACAACATGATATCGTTAAGGCAGAACATGGCCTGCTATGCTTCGTGACAATACTTCCATCAGCACTCTTTCGCTACCACGGCCGAAGTATGCCCTGACTCCATTGGGAAAGGCAACCAGGACACCGGGGACATCGACATCGGGCATGTCGGCGGTATCAGGTATCCCGGATGAGTCGCTGCGGATGCTGATGGGGGCGATCGGAAGCACTTCCGACTCAGTCTTCATTTTCCAGCACCAGTAGTTGTAGGTGGAATATGCCACTCCCTCCGACTGAAGAAATGACTTCAGGGTCGTACCGCTTGAAACGGCTCGCCGCTGTAGATCTTGCAACTCTGATTTTGTCATAAAACTGGAGGTTGCAGTTAGTGCAACTTTGAAATGCAAAATTACAACCTAACTGCAACCTCAAAAAGGTGTATTTGAGTTAATGCTTACCAATTAATTATCTTTTAAATAATCAATTAATACCTTATTATTTAAATAGGCTACTAATATCATACGATTATATTTAAACAGGTCAGTAACTACTTTATATAAATCCCATTTGTCCTTTTTCTCAGTATAGTTCCCGTGTGCGAAATCTGAGCGCAAAGAATATATATCACTTAATTTCTTACTTAATCCTTCCAATGATATAGAAGGATCAGCTTCATTTATCGCAACCCCACATTTTAGTTTAAACTGTCGGCTGATACTATCTTCAACGTTAAATCTATTGGTGTCAGGATTTCTTGTCAGTAAGTATTCAATGTTTCCAACGAGTAATATAACTGGCAGCTCCGGTTGATTACAATGTTCATAGGCAATCCTCATGCGTCCACCAACATGAAGCAGTTTATCTTTAGGAGGCTGCATCTGACTTGGTGGTGTCTGTTTACCCTTAGTGATTGAGGGTCTGAGTTTAATTAATTCTTCGAGTTTAGCGCACCAGTTAATTAATGAAGTTCTATCCGCTAACCACCAAGATTCGCCCAGCATATGCTCCCCTTTAAACTCTGGATTCAGCATTCCGGTATTTGAGGCAAAACGATCTATGATTTCAATTACGCCCTGATTAATGGAGGAAAAGAATATTTCAAAAGGATGTGATGGATTTAGAATAAACGAGTAACCCATATATGGATTTCGTTCATCATTATATGTAAGTAGGGATACTATTTGACAATAAGAGGAAAGTTTGTCAAACTGTTCGCTATAATCATTCTTTTCCGTCTCCTCTAAGGATAATATACGAAGATAATGATTGCTATTCAGAATTTTTTCTGTATCAAGCTCTGTTTTGAAACGAATAATTATCCAACTTTTAGCAATCAATTCAAGGAATTCAGTTTCGCGATTCTCCTGATAAAAATTGTGAGCATATTGTTCTTCTGGGAGCGCGGATATATGATTTATCAAATACTCCAAGTTGAGCATAACACGCACATGAGCTGGTGCAATATTCGCCGCTATACTTTTCTCCGACTCCGCAGTAACAGATGGCGTTATAAAAATTTTTATGAGTTCAATTTCCTGTGCAGTTCTTGGATTATCCAGTGTATAACCCAATTCTGAAGAGAGTATAATTGGATTTTCTAAAGGATAGATATATTTTGTTAATGCTATACCAGTTGACATATATTCTACTTTATTTTAGATATTGACAATCCTAATTTCCATGCTAGATATTCCGCTTTCTTATAATCTTTTGAGACAAACAGTTCATAGCTTAAATCAGCCCAATCTTTAGCCGCCTCTTTTTCTTCTTCGGTATTATTAGACCAAACGATTCCAAGTTTTGCAAGTTCCACCAAAAATTTGGATGAATTTTCCGGTGTAGGATTCTCATTATATTTCTGGACAGCGTCAGCAACTTTGATACGCTGTTCAAAATCTTTATCAGTTTGATTCATTACTATCTTGTTTTGTATTTGTGTTTTATGCGTCCACAAACAAATCATCAGATGAGATGTGCGAATGGATGCTGTTCATTGAATAGGAGTTCTTCACAAGTCCGGAACTTGTTATCATGGTCAGGGCGATTCCTTTGCGTGTCTTTGTCAGTTGGCGGAATAGAGCTGCCTTGTTGCGCAGATTTTCCATATATTTCTTGTCAATCGTATACGGTCCGTCGGAATATTTAATTTCACAAAGATTTATTGCCTTGTCACTGCGGTCAATCAATAGATCTATCTGTGCTCCCGGATGCTCATCATTTGCAGCGGTACGCCATGAGTATTCGTTAGTGATTACACCGCTTATGCCAAGAGCCTTCTTTATCTGCTCTGAGTGCAAAAGACAGACACGCTCGAAAGCGAGTCCACACCAGTTGTGATACATTGGTGCAGTCTGTATCTTTGACCAGTAATTAGTATCAGTATTCTTGCGACCTTCCATAAACTTGAAGTAGAACAGCGTGAAGTTATCAATAAGCTGATAGAGAGAGTTCTTTGTTTTTGAGCCGATTGCCTGATACTTACGGATAAATCCACAATTCTCCAAATCCTCCAGATACTTTGTAAGCAGTCCACTGGTTGCAATATGAGCATTTTCGATGATTTCAT
>JAAUYS010000120.1 GCA_014804995.1 Clostridia bacterium | reverse complement strand
CACACGCTTCCTACATCAACAGTCATTGCTAAGAGGAAGTCGGATGGTAAGCTTGTTTCTGCAAGCTCAGATGCATCCGGTAATCTCACTATGACGCTTGAAGATGGTGATTGGAATATCGTCGCTATCAACGGTGATGTGTGTGTTGACAAGCTAGTGAAGATTCCCACTACCACCCCGTACGTAGAAATTCTGGAAGCTTCTGGCTCCATCTTCACTCTCTATGTAACTACGCTTAAGAACGTCCCTATCACATCGGTATATACCGACGGTACAATAGTGATAGATGAGGCAGACTCTACAGGATTCTCAGTGGTGCTTCTTGAGAAGCATGGTGATTGGAATATCACAGCGAAGGATTCTGACAACAATGACAAGTCGATTTTCATCAACATCAACGATTCTTCACATGTATTGAAGCTTGACTTCCGTACTGGTGACATCGGTGGCGGTGGTGCTGAAGAAGAGCCGGTTGTCAAGCAATTCTTTGCAACCATCGTTGGTATGCCATATTCTACCATCTACGCTATCAACCCGATTACAGGTGACGCCACCTCTGGTACAGCAGATGATGATGGTAAGGTAACACTCGAATTCCCATGTTCGGGTCTGTGGAGAGCATTCTCGATTGATGGATCCACATACTACGATGGCGTCGCCATCATCTCTCCGACAGGTGCGGTCACATCAACCAGAATTGTGGGTAATACAGGTACCATCTTTATCGTCTATCTCACGACTGATAAGGGTGCTAATTACACCTTCACCCATACTGATGGGTCTCAGGTCACTGGTCAGGCTGACTATGACTCTGGCTTCGATACAGTATTCCTTCCGAAGACGGGTACATGGACTCTTAACACCAATGCTGCTGGCAAGACGACTACAAAGAATGTCGTCGTTGAGAATGTCGGCGAACTGCTGCGTGTGAGATCTAAGGCCTGAGGAGGAACTGAATGGGCACGATAATCAAACGTACGGATGATGAAGCACATGCACGGAATGTAATTAACGCACTTCGTGAGAATGATGGGTATTGTCCATGCGCTCTTGAGAAGAACGATTCAACCAAATGCATCTGTGATGACTTCGATAAGATGATCGAGGGTACATGTAGGTGTAAGCTCTTCATCAAGGAACAGATACCTGACGATTGAGTACAAGAAGGAAGTAGGAGGGGGATGATCCCCCTCCTACTATCCTTTTACTCGTTCTTGATTCTGTCTATATATTATGATTGCGAAAGGAGAAAGAGAAATGTTCGAAGTGATTAAGGGTAACAAGATCGAGAACCAACCAACTGATCTCACCGATGCTCATTTCAATATCTATGATAACGGTGAGACGAAGCTAGTAGTCTTTGACTACGTTTATCCCGGAACAGAAGATCGTCCAGCGTATGACTATGATGTGATGAAGGATGATCTTCTCAAACTCTTTGGTGATGAACCTCTTCCAGAGGTACAACCACTTGATGAACTTGATAATGTACATGTCATGCCTCATTACCGTTCTGGAGAACATCCAGTTTATCTGGAGGATCTGCACGCATGCAGAATCATCGCCTATGCGAATATCGAGATCAGCGAGGATATGGGATCAGAGGATGTTATCAACCAGACGGTTGATCTCATTGCTGCACCTATTGTCGATCCCGATATAGATGTATCGCCTGAGGATTTCTACAAGCCATTCCAGGTACAGGTCGAAGATGCAAATGGGAAGGAGATAACTGTCACACGTAAACGCGATGTTCTCGGTGGTCTCTCGCTTAGCTGTATGGCTAAAGAATATCCGTATGAGGATATGAAGAATCAGCTCGTAGACCATCTCACTGATTATCTCAATCAGGTATTGGCTGAGCATGAGAACGTTGCATATATTCGCCTTGATGTCTGCGGGTACATAACCAAAGATGTCTGGGACACGAATAATCGAAAAGGGAGTGAATAGGTGACAAGAATGGATGTCATCAAGGTGAAGCTCCACGATGTCATTGACGGAGGGTATCCTTCTTATGATGAGATGCTCACGACTTTGAAGACAACTATGCTCGGGAAGATCGGAAAGCTCAGTGAAGAGATGATCATCGAGTAGAAAAGTGAGGACCCCATTATGGGGTCCTCGTCTTTTTTGGCAGTGTGGGGGATTTTAGACTGGTTTGGTGAATCCGAGAGAGATCCATCCGTTACCCATGACTGGTTTGAGCTGACCCCAGAGCTTAGCTCCTTGACCCGTGCTCTCAGCCAGGATAGTATATACACCCTTGTCTTCGATTACTCCGATGACTGGGTAGTTCGTACCTGGACCTTGACGGATGTTTAGTGCGTCATCAGTTACCCTTACGAGGTAGGGGAATTTACTTGATGTAGAAGGTGTTGTTGGATTGGCTGGTACTACATCATTCTGATGATTCAAGAACCAATTACCCTTGTTCTCCACATGGAGTACAGCACCTTTGTTTTTGCCTGGCTCAGTCTCATTGATGTGAGTCTGGCTCTTCACCACATTCTCATCGACGATGAATTCAACGATCGACTTTCCATCACTGTGACCCCATTTGTTAGCAGGAGTTCCATGAGCTGTTGTCTGATCCTTGATGTCACCGATGATTCCCTTAAGGACAGATCCATCACGACAGATATCAACCATATCCCCCACTTGACCGAAGGTATCTGTCATGGCGATTACGTATCGTCCGTCGATCACTCCATATCCATTGGCATCGAAGTTCATTCCAGCAGCAGTTCGAAGATCTTTCTGGAGGGAATCATTCTTGATCTTCTGCCAATGCATATAGGTGTTGATCGTACCAAGACCATCGGGAACTTTGATTAGAGTACCACTCTTGTCAGTGAGTTTCCCAGCTCTCATGTTCGCCTTAATAGCATCAGTGATACCAGTACCAGTGGAACTAGGTTCACCAGATGTGATTGTTCCACTCACAGTAATACCGCCACTTCCCAACATCGCATTGACTCGTTCAACGATGTATGGGAATTTCCCACCGAGGTATGGTCCGGGACAGTTACTGACGATACATGTGATCTCAGTCAATTTCCCATTCACTTCACATGTGCGACCAGGTCTGATGACGAAGAGTCCAGTATCGACAGTGACACATCCCACCTCATCCTGTCCAGTACAATGAATACATGAGGGCTTGAACTCTACCTCATATGTTCTTGTCATCACGGCTGAGTTAGGGCTGATTTCATCTATGGAGTCAATCGGGATGACAACTTGATTCAAGATCATCTCCACATTCTCTCCATCAGGATGTTTGACGATCGCGGAGATCTTCTTGATCTTTTGTCCAACTGTCATCAGCTCTTCGAGTGTCTTCATGTAGACACCCTTCTCGATGCCCTCATTCTCTTCACGAGACATAGTCACTGCTATAGAGTGATCCTTGGTGGCACTCATGATACCATTACTGTAGATATCATCCTTGTATGGTGTCACAATGTCTCGCACTGGGCTGAAATAGAACCCGATATGAGGATCACCATCTTTGAAGTCAGCGACAACGATCTCGTCGCCAATTTCAATATCGGCAAGCGGTACCCAACCGGTAGGAGTCTTCACCTCTGTATCGAGAGGTAAGCACACTTTCTGCTTGAAGAAGTCATGACGAGTCAGCAGCATCTCATCTGACTTCAGAACGTAGTTAAGTGCTGTGTCCTTGTCAGGGAAGTATACGAGCTTCTTTTTACCATTCCTCTTACAGATATCAGCAACTAGATTGATTGTGGATTCCAATGCTGCATCACTGACCGGCCAATTGCTGTCGTTGTTTGAGCTGTTTGCCACTTCAATGGTTACTGCTCGTGTATCATTAGCAGTTGAAGAAGAGCACCACGACGAGTGTGCTTCTTCGACATACATTGCGATCTTCCCGTTCGTTCCCACACCGTAGTTAGAAGATGATCTCTGGGCAGCCCGTGAGAACATCTCACCCATACTCTCCACTAGGATATTCCCAGCTGCATGGTGAATGGTTATTCGGTCGATCGGCTTCCGGTTACTGGTGGTTTTATTGGGTGAGATCTTGGTGTACTGAACGAGAGGACTATTTGAATATCCCATATCTCACCTCAACCGACAGGCGCAATGCGAGCCATTGATCCATCACTGAAGTAGTTGTCCATCACCATGATGTGTGGGGCTTGCGTCATGAGAGCATAGTATACAGATTCATCTTCTGGGAAGACCGATGGTGTGGAATCGTCTCGTGTGAAGAATGAAGCTGTGGGGTAATTGGAGAACCATGGCTGCACCATGTCATCATGTGCGTATAGGAGATGTGTGACTGTTACGCCATGCGTTACACACATTGCGCCAAGTACGCTCTCGATCATAGATGTCCATTCCATATCCCCATCGAATACGTCTGGGTGACATGTGACAGCGTAATCATTACATCTCATCGGACGGCAGATACTACTGCACTCGAATGATGGTACATCGTTGTACGAATACATCTCAACGATGCGCTTTACGAGCCACTCGTTGCAGTAGTCGATGATGTTGCCGTTTCCTTGGTAGCATCCATCCATGAATGGATACTTCACGAAGAATGTCTTCAGGAAGTTCATAATCTCAGCGTCATATACACTGATGATGTTGCATGTCATAGAACGGTTCTCACTGTACGTAATCTTGTATGTCTTGAGCCAATTCATGACGTTGGATGCCATGATGGAATCCCGCGGGATAGTGAATCGAATTGCACACTCTTCATCATCAGATGGAAGGATGGCGATGTTCTTGTAGAAGGAGACTATGAAGCCAAGAAGCAGGTTGTTGAGCTGGCTCACCATCCTGGGGTTGACACTCGGCTCTGCATTGTAGTTGCACGATCCGTACACTGACATGAGATTCCAAGCCGCATATGCCTCGTCTGGCATCTTGAAGTTGGGATCGATGTTGTCCATCCAGCGTTCATCGTTCTCGTACATCTTGAGAAGTTCTTCCCATTTGTACGTGACAGGTTTTCCACACTTGTCGATGAGTACTTCGCATGCTGGATCATACCGGCGATTTCCTACGTAGATGCATCCATTGCTTGTTTTGGTCTGTACACGTACTACTGGTGCGAAGAACCCACGCCGGTTGTCTTCGAAGTCGACGTTCAGTATCTCGTCACCAGGGCTGATCTCACCGATCTCTGTCCAACCCTTCCCCTTGATAAATACCTTTGTCTCTCCGCAGTAAAAGTTATTCATCATTCTCATCCTCCTCGTCGTTGACGTAGCTATCATCGTGCTCCGCGAAGAATTCTTCGGAGAAATCTTCTCCATCAATCTTCATTTCGTTGAGCTCTTTCTCGCTCAGTTCCATTGTCTGGTCCTCCTTGATATCGTTATAGCTACCTTTGATAGCATTACGCATAGTATCTAATCTTGGGAGGATTCTAAATACGTACTATTAACGTGGACAATCACTCTAATAAAGGAGGAGAGATTAGTCATGATGAACGAAATACGAGCTCTAGTACAGGAAGAACTGGGGCTCAATGAATCCGCGAAAGCAGTCACGGAAGCGGTGAATGAGAACCCATTTCTGAACGATGATATCATCCTGGGACAAGAGTCATCGTATCCATCGTTCGATGAGTTCCTAGATATGCTCGGGGAAGGTACAACAAGCTATGATGACCGTACCGGAGTACTGGACCGTGACGATCTGGAAGAGAGTGGAAATGCTCCTCGTGATGAAAAGGATGACGACGAATATCTGCAGTCCATCGACTATTATGAAGATGGAGATGATGATTTCGACGACATCTTTGAAGCGAAAGAAGATAAGGATGACGACGAAGAAGAAATCGACATCAGTGAGGAAGATGAAAAAGACTCCGATGGTGAAACCGAAGAGGAAGAAATTGAAATCACTGACGAAGATGACGAAGACAGTGAAGCCGACGAGACTGATGAAGAATCCGACGACGACGTAGATGAAGATGATTCCGATGATGAACCCGATGAGGATGAAGATCCGGAAGATGATTCTGATGAGTCGGATGAGGACGCTGACGACAAGGATGACATCGATGAAATCGATCTCGACGATGATTCGAAGGTAGATGCTCCTCCCGAGGAGAAGGATGAACCCGAGGACGACGAAGAGGTCGAAGATGATATCGGGGAGGAAGACCTTGGAGATGATGCAGATGAAGTGGACGATGGTGGAGACATTGACGAGATGGACATCGGTGATGATGAAGCGTCGGAGGAGGAACCGCCAGAAGATTCCGCTATGGCTGGAGATGATCTTGGCGACATGAGTATTGATCCTGATGATATTGGATACATAACCAATGTCAATCTCGATCTTGGTACGAGTACACTGAGTGATATTCTGCCAGTACCACCTCGCAATGCCGATACGGCTGTAGCTGAAGAATCATATGAGCTTCCTGATGCTGATTCGTATTACGACTATGAAGAGGAGTCACTCTTTGAAGCCATCCTGGGGAGTGATACAGGAAATGATTCTTCTTCGGACGGCGATAAGAAGGATGACAACTCGATCACATCAGAAGTGAAGGATAAGGTAAGTGAAGCGGAATCTAATAGCGCTAACGATAGTAGCGGTAGTAGCGATTCTTCTGATTCCAGTTCTGGAGGAGACTCCGAGGATTCTGATCTTCCTTCATCTGTTGATATGGATGATATTGACGGCACTAATAGCAGCGAAGATTCCGGGGATTCGGACGAGTCAGAGGGCGATTCAGATTCTGACAGTGATGATTCTTCTGACGATATTGGTGATGAGGATATCGGTGGTGACGAAGACTCCGGAGATGCTGAAGGAACAGTCAACGCAGTCGGAGATGCACTCGACAAGATTGGTCAAGTAGATAATGATCTTATCGATGCGAAGAAGGCACTCTCACAAGCATTGATCGCTGCATCAAAGGGCTAAGGAGTCAGAATGAATCAGAAGCAGAATAAGCGTCTGATGGATGAACTGGCTCGTTCGATAACCATCGACGCCAACAATCAAGAAGACACTACTGCAGATGAAATATCCGATGACTTTTCTAAGTCATTGATGGCAGCTGTAAACAAGTTCACCTCAGCTGACTTTGATGAGGGTGGCTTCCTGAAGAGGATGACTGGTCTCAAGCTTGGTGATGGTAAGCATGATCAGGAAACTATGAAGAAGATTCTTCGTGGGATCACTGGTGATAATGTACTTACTGACTACAACAACCGGGCTGAGATCATCCTCCGTAAGGATTTTGTCAATATCTGTACTCACATGCCTGAGATGGCAGAAGTCATCAACGTCATAACTGATGCCATCATCGAATGTGACGTTGCAACCGGAACGGTGTCAAGATCATTCACCTTCGAGAATGATGAAGATAATCCTCAGCTCGAGGCACAAGTGAAGGATATTGAAGACCGATATGATACTCTGAAGAGAATTAAGAACTCCATAGTTCCCAATGCTCTTCAGACTGGTGAGTACTATGTGCAGGTTATCCCATATTCAAAGATCTTTGCTGAGATAGACTATGTGGCTCACAAGAGCAATCCCAATGCGAAGACCAATTACGATCAATCTGACTGGCAGGAGTCTAAGTCTCTATTCTCGAAGGACAATGTCAAGGCGATCATGGAAGCTTCCATCGTAGAGACAGAAGAGGACATGCATGCCAACTATGATAGTGACGAGGGAAGTATTCCCACTAAACTGTCAGAGGGAGAGATCACTGGACTTCTCAAGTCGATCAATGTATATCAGGGAATCAATCCACTGATTGCAGAGAATGGAGTCTACGGTGCATATGAGCTTATCCGTCAGGATTACCTAGAGAATGCTGGTGAGGAAGAGGTTCCAAAGAAGCAGAAGAACATCTTCATGGAGAACCTGTATGATTCAGCTCAATTCTCCACTGGTAGATTTTCAGAGCTTGATCCGGATGATATTTCATCGAAGAAGTTTGATGATGTCAAGGGATGTTACGTCAACTATCTCGATGCCCTCAGACTACTCCCCATCAGGATTGGAAATCGCATCATAGGATACATCTATGTAGCCACAACAATAGACCTTACAGGTAACACAGCCAACCCATCTGTAGTAGATCTTTCCTACCAACAATACACAAGAGATAAGAGCGCTGTGAACGAATTGGCGAATCTAATCATCAACTCGTTTGACAAGCGTATGTTGGACAAGAACATTCAGCTCAAGAATGAGATTGCTGAAGTGATCATGGCTCACAAGTTCGACGATGGCAAACTGAGTTTCATCTATATACCCGAAAATGAAGTTGTAAGATTTGTCATCAATGAGGACGACAGGGGCAAGGGTCATTCAGTGGTCGAGAGATCAATGTTCAGTGCCCGCAACTATATACTGCTCACGCTGTATAACATGCTCTTCATCCTGAATAACACGAATACCCGAATCCATTATGTCCGCTCCAGTGGTCTGACTCATGACTACTCGTCTCAAATACAGAGGGCGATACGGATCTTTAAGCGTCGTGGTGTCACATTGGAGGAACTGTATTCCTTCATGAATGCCATGGGCAAGATAAGCGGGATGAGTGAGATGTTTCTCCCAACCGGTCGGAGTGATCAGAAAGCCATTGAGACAGATACACTGCCACCAGTGGATCCACCAATCTCAATGGAGTTCTTGGAAACACAACGTAAGCAAGCTATACTTGGGACACCGGTTCCGACAACGCTCATACTCAATTCGATTGACGAAGTAGACTTTGCCAAGACGTTAGAGATGGCGAACACCCGTTTCCTATCAACTATCTCCTCATTCAAGATTGACTTTAACGAATCGATCAGTGAGCTATACAGAAAACTCCTTCAGTACAATACTGATATCTCATCAGAGACCCTTCAGTCCTTCCGTTTCAAGTTCAATAGTGTACAGGCGCAGGATCTGAAGATAACCGCTGAGATGATCAACGATTTCAATCAGCGGATTGAGATATGCGAGAGTGTGGCTTTCACGAAGGATGAGCTAGAGAAAGATGGTAAGGATACGGACTTGAGGAGAATCTTCAGAAGGAAAATGGCTGAGGAGTATTTACCTCAGCTTGATTTCGATCGTCTTGACGAGATCATTAAGGATGCTACAGTGGAAGCTACTGAGGTTGCACTTCAGAACAAAGCTGCTGAAACCGAGCTCAGTGAAGATGATATTGACAAGATTGATGAAGAGTAACTCCACAGAAGTATAACATGTCGCTTGTCTGGCGTAGTTGTAACAAAGGAGGATGGTGAATGGCAGAATACTCCGCTTTCAAGTCGACAGATATTGACAGCGAGAAGATCAACAACAGTATCGTTGACGGTCTTAACAAGTCGAAAAAGACTGTTGACTACATGGGAAGTGAGGTTAAAGAGCAGCCACATGGTGGTCATGCCCCTGGGAAGAGGCAATCACTGATTAGTGGTGGTCCACTGACCTCCTACACACAGATGCTGGAAGCAATGGAACAGATTGCTGCTTCCATCAAAGGTACTACATCTCTGGAAGATGAGGAGATTGGGGATGATGAGAGTGATAACTCTGCCATCTTTGATGAGCTTGATAAGCTATATACTCCGATTCTCATCATGCAGGGATATGAGACCTCTGTGGAAGAAGTAAAGGAATCCATGCAAGAAGCTGGTGTACTGACCGAGAGGAATGTGATTAAGTTCGATAACGATCATCGGTTGGCTCAGCTCATCTATGTATGTGCTCTTCTTCTACAGAAGCAGAAGAATACCAAGAACTTCCAGATGTTTGTCAAAGCCTCTAAGATACGTCGAGAAGCGGCTTTGAATATGCAGAAAGATGAAGCAGAGGCAGCTAAGGAGCTTGCGCAGAAGTATCTGGTTCATGTGTCTACGATGAATCCAAATGCTGCGGCTAGAGATGCTGCGCTGAAACTGCTTCCAACGACCCAAGGGATATAAAGGAGAATACAGAATTATGACTGTAAATGAAGTGATCACTGAGTGTCTCACTTACCCATACTCCAAAGAAGCCTATGATATCCAGAAGGATATCTATGAAGCAGCTCTTACGGAACAGGCACTTGTTTCCATGCAATTCCGGGAAGATAATGAAGATGCAATTCTCGAAAGTGGTATGGACGATGTATTCATCGAATCCAGCAAGTCTAAGAAAGAAAAGTCCTATAACTCATTCTCTTCAAAGAAGAGTGGAGTATGGGGTAAGATAGTGAATGGGTTGAAGTCCCTCATTTCGAAGGTTATCAACTTCTTCGCCTCTATCGGAGATAAGTTTAGCTCCCAGGAAATCCAGATTCGCAAGATCCGTAACTTCCTTGCAACAGCACCAGCATCGAATGGAATTGCTGATAGGATTGAAGATGATCTTGGTCTGGCAACTCTAAAGTCGGCTGAGAAGGCTAAAACTTCCAATGCAAGTGTTGGTGATATCATAAGATCGATCATCAACAGTACTTATCGCCAGCCAGATGAGATCGCATTCGGTAAATTCAGTTCCGAATTCGATGAAGCGACGA
Source organism: Clostridia bacterium (assembly GCA_014804995.1). Lineage (GTDB taxonomy): Bacteria > Bacillota > Clostridia > Christensenellales > Borkfalkiaceae > Coproplasma. The sequence continues at coordinate 5,720 of JAAUYS010000120.1, read as the reverse complement.
AGAAGGTTTTGACTGTCGCACTTAGCACAAGTAAAGTGCGTATCAATCCTAGTTTCCTGACAAATACAGTTGGTGAAATGGGTAAAGGTGCAGGCGTTCAGTATAAGGCAACTGCAGCTTCTGCTGAAGATATCGCTCGCTATCTCTCTAAGTTCAATATGGGTAAAGGCGAATACAAGTCACTCATGGATGCTTTGAGCACTGATGCAGCGGATGCGGCCAGAGATGGTATCACTATTACTGTATCCGGTAACTCCCTTAAGAGGGCCATTGCTTCTCTTAAGAAGAGTAGAAAGACGCTTGAGCAGGCGTCGACTTACATCACTAAGAAAGTTGCTCCTAAGAATGAGAATAGCAGAAATAAGAGCAAGCTGAGTGATACAACTAAGTATGATGAGCAGTCGACAAAGCTTAATGAGGCTAACGGAGCTTTCATGCGTCTTAAGGTCATGATCGGCAACACTCTTAAGCTGTACAAGAGTCTGGTTTCTCTTCGTGATAATATCATCAAGAAACTGTACAAGTACGTTTCGAAGAAGGGTGCCAAGGCTGTTAAAGAAGTACGTAAAGAAGAGAAGAGAATGGGCGTCGAGAAGAATCAGTATGCGAGAGAGTCTGTGTTTGATGATCTTCTTGACGATTCCGAAGACTACACCGAAGGCTACGAAGAAGACTTCGACGACAGCGAATTCGCAGATATGTTTGACTAATACATCACAGGCGACTGAATACAAGAATATAGGTAGGGGCGTAATGCCCCTACCTATATTTCTTACCCGCCTTTTGTCCTAGAGTATATCTCCAAAATCTGTATATATATTATGATGGTAGAGAAAGGGGTGCTGATATGAAAAGCAGTACATTGAGAAAGATTTGCACAGCTAGTCTTGGGATCGCCCTTGGAACTATCATCATCGCGAATGTGGTGGGTTCCAGTAGTCCATACGCATTCGCAAAACCCGAGGAAACACAGAAGGCTACATCGGAACCATTGAGAGTGATAGTTCCAGAAAGTCTGAAACAGCACAATCAGGATACCTCTGATGATGACCTTGTGGTCACAGGTGTAATCAAACCGATTGAGGAAGAGAAAGATGAAATCAGTCTCACACCTCAAGTACTTCCAGATGAGTACTACGATAACGTAGACTACTCATCGTTTTGGGCATTTGAATCATTTGACCAGGAATGGTCAGAAGGTTCAGATTCCTACAACTTTCTCCACAGTAAAGATATCTACACGGACAACAACGGGTTGATGCGTAAGCCGGTTCCGGATGGAGATCTTAAGCTGGAGGGAGAATATGAGGATGACTATATAGTGGCTCTCGGCAGTTACTATAAGACACCTCATAAGTGTGGTGAACGATTCCTGATCATCACCACGACGGGAGAGTTCACCATCATCACCGGTGATGAGCAGGATGATCATGATACAGACAAGTACAATATGTTCATCTGGGGTGAGGAAGAAGGAGAGGCGAGGCTCTTGGAGTTCATCGTCAATGAGAAGCAGCTCAACCGTGAGATCAGGAGTAATGGTACTGTTACGGCAGCACCTGTCGAGGCATTCCAGGGCGAGATAATTTCTATGCTCAGGATAGGGTAAGGAGGAGTCATGTCTATTTGGAGTAAAATCAGAGGCTATGTAGTTGTCGGATATTATAGTGATACCGATAATGATGAGGAGATCCTCATGGGTATGCAGGAAAGCATATCGAAGGTGACACCTCTCTACAATTCTGAGATCGATCTTCAGATCGGTCTCATGCAGATTAAGCATGCTTCACATGGTGAACAGTGGCATGATAAAGGTCACCGGCAGTTTATGATCTCCTTTATTGCTAATCAGCGCTACGAGGATGTGGATTCGCTGAAGCCGAAGATTGAGAAGTGGCTTGGCGAACTTACAGAGTTCGCCTACATCAGCGAAGTGAATATCACTATTACTGATGACTATGGTGTCGAAGGGACGTTCACTAAGAACAGGTTCACATACACTCGTGTCGAGATGGAGAATTACGAAGAAGAGGACGACGAAGAAGAGGAGGAAGAACAATGATTGACATCACTGTGGTAGAGGATCTGGGCAAGGCTCTCTCTACCAGGATCTACGAGTATAACTCTTCCAACCGGTCTGATATTGAGAGTCTCGTAGAGACTGGTTACATTGCTGCTGATGATGAGGTGGGTAAGGATCCCGTCAAATTCGTCATCTTCACCAAGTGGCTGATCAGATACATCATTGAGGATGGAGATATACATTCTATCAACATCGTTGGTTATGATCAGACAGCTTACTTCTACAAGGAGTACATCAGCTTCATCATCAATGATCTTACACCAGTGCTCAATAAGCTCTACAACAAGTACTATGAGAATTCGATGGAGCTTGACTCGGTAATGGCTATGATCAGTGAGAATGTCATGTTCTTGGACAGCGCTTGTGCTGCGTGGGCAACAGCAGCCAAGTGGGTTGCACAAGATTTGGAGGAGACAGCCAGAAAGCTTCGGGTATTGAATGTAAAGCCTCTCAAAGAGAGGGTGAAACTCATCCGGGCGATCAATGATTCGATTCCTAATAACACGGCTACGAATATCTTTGGATGTGAGGAAGAAAGCATATGAAAACTATCGAGTTCCTGCGGTTGCGGGAGTTCACCAAGGGTCCAGGAGGTGGCGTAATCAATGGAGCACGCAGGCACATGATTACGAAGGATGGTACTGAGATCTCCATCCAGCGTGGGCGGGATATTCATTCCCGCCCCAAAATTCCTCCTCGTACGATGATCGGGAAAGCTGTTGTGAATCCAGGAATTGGCCCATTCGACTATCCCGACTATCACGACCAGCAAGTTGAGAGTGTAGAGCTTGGGCTCTATGGCAACAAAGATCTCAACGAGAATCATCCTTTGATGAGGTACTGTGATGATCCAGAAGAGTATCTTACCGATCCAACCAATGAAGATCGGATGTATACATTTGCCTATGTACCACTTGCACTGGTAGATCGGTTCATCAGGGAACATGGTGGTTTTGATCACGTGAGAGAGTGATCTCAAGGGGGCTTAACGGCCCCTTTCTTTTTACCCTCATAACGTACATCTTTAGTTTCTACCTATATATTATGATGGTAGAGAAAGGAGGAATACGTAATGAAAATCGTGTTCCAAGAATGGAAGAAGTGTCCAGCACAATGCTGGATGATGATTGGTGCTCTGCTTCTCAGGCTGGGAAGTGCAGCACTCTCCAGCTGGTTGATCATTCTGTTGACCAACATCTTTGCAAGTGGAGGTGATTTGGTTAGTGAGATTGTCAGATTGATCCTGATCTTGTTGGGGAACCTGGTTGCGGAAGCCTTAGGTGTCTACTGGACTCACCAGGCAGTCTCTGGGATGTTCACCCGCACAATGGATAGGTTCGTGACGAAGATATTGCGTTCGGACTACAACTTGTTCACGAAGTACTCTACTGCCTACATCAATACTGCATCAGAGTTCATCAGCTCAGCTTCCAATGCGGGCAGAGGAATCATTACAATCATCTACAACATCGGTGATGTCATCATTGTAATAGCTTCGATGATGATAGTGAGTAAGGCAGTCGCCATTCCAGTTCTGATCATCTATGGACTGGGCTTCCTGCTATTCTGGTGGATTTTCAATAAGTTTGGTGACATTGATTACAGGAAGAGCGATTCATATCGGAGTAGAATCCAGGAGCTTGAGAATGTGATCATGGCGTTCATCGAAGTGAGAGCATTCCATAAGCAGGAAGAACATGACAAGAGCTTGAAAGAGCTCAATCACAAGGTCTACGAGCTGAATCGAGATAAGACGAAGATCTTGTCACAGCTCTTTGCATCGATTGATCTTGTGTCATCTGGGGGCATAGTAGGAGTAGTTTTCTATGCTCTGAGGCAGATCTCACTTAAACTACTCACTCAATCGCAGGCAATGTCACTGATCATGTTCGTCACAAGATTGGCGAATCCATTGGTGAATATACTTGATTGGATCTATGATGTAAGTGAGCTCCTGAGTAAGGAGAAGGATTACGCTAACATTGTCAACTACATCAACCGTGATGACACGAATGGAGAGATGACATGGCGTGGGCTCGAAGATAAGATAGAGCTAAAGAATGTAAGCTTTTCTTACGACGACTCAAGTGATGTTCTGCACAATATCAATATGAGTGTACCGAAAGGTTCTAAGGTTGCTATTGTAGGTGTCAGTGGTGGCGGAAAGAGTACCATCTTCAAATTGCTAAACAAGATGTTCGCTGTGAAGGATGGTAAGATCACAGTCGATGGAATTGACATCAATGATCTGTCGGATGAATCTTACTACAAGCACATAGGTGCTGTCCACCAGGAGAACATCATCTTCCCTGGTACCATCAGAGAGAACATCATGTACGCTAATGAGAATGCCACTGATGAGGAGTTCAATGATGCGTGCAAGAAGGCAAAGGTGTGGGATTTCGTGAAGGATCTCGATAAGAGATTCGACACGGAGGTCGGTCCACGTGGTGTCAAGTTGTCAGGTGGTCAAAAGCAGAGGATAGCACTGGCAAGGCTGTTCCTGAGGAATCCAGAGATCATTCTGTTGGATGAGGCTACATCGGCACTTGATAATGAGAGTGAGACAACTATCCAGGAAGCGATCGATCAGTTCCAGGATAAGACCATCATCAGTATAGCTCATCGTCTGAGTACCATCAGGAATTCGGACATGATCTACGTACTGGGCACGGGAGAGATTATCGAGAAAGGTAACCATGATCAACTGATGCAGCGTCGTGGTGCCTACTTCGACATGCAGAAATAGTTCGATTGAGTTGATAAGAAACACAGGAGGGCAAAGGGCCCTCCTGTATTCTTTTCTATGCTCATGTGGAGGGAATGGGATTAGTGTATCAGATCAACGTGATGAAGGAGAACATGTCAACACTGCGTAAACTTGCAGGATGGTCTTCAAGTAAGATGGCAGATGTACTTGGTCTTAGCCGACAGACAATGATAGCTATTGAGAGCAATCAGAACCACAAGATGTCTACAGTACAATACCTATCAATACGAACATTATTTGGTGTGCGTGTTGACGCACTGCGTAAGGATAGAAGCCGACTTAAAGATGCGCGTCGTATATTGAAGAAGATGGGTAAGGAGCTGGATGAATGTGGGGAAGATTTCTTGAGTATAGTCTCAGATACGATCATTCAGCTCAAGTCGATTCAATCTACCTTGAGCAATTTGGAAAATACTCCCACCAAAGCTCTTAAGTATATTCTTAAGACTTTGAGTATTCTGGAAGAGTGGACTACACTATACTTTGGAAGTAGCTCGAATGAATTGACATCTAGCTCTGTGGAGATGTCGGCTTATCTCAGGAAAGCATTCAAAAAGATCATTAAGAAGGTCAAAGATTCTATTGATCTCTATGAGGTGTTCGAACAGGTGCTTTGGATGGTTGACAGGTATACGGCGGACGATGCTCTTGTACTCAGTAAAGTGCGAGAGTTAGTATTCCAGTCTTCACAAGCTCCTGCTCTTGGTAGCAGCAAGCTTGGATGGATTGCTGCTAAGAAAGTGCTGGATACAATTACATTTGCACCATCAGATGATCCAGTGTCACCATTTGGGTTTGCTGAGGCGCTCATCAATAAAGGAGAGTAAGATAATGAGAGGGTTATGGTGCCCTCTCTTTTTCTATGCT
>JAAUYS010000119.1 GCA_014804995.1 Clostridia bacterium | reverse complement strand
ATGACAATGTGTATGACACGTGCTATGGCACGGCGAATGACACGTATCATGGCAGATGTTCACTTCCTTTGAGTATTTCGGACGATCACATTTAGCCCATGCGTCATACATATTCGCAAAGAGATTGGTAAGATCAGCAGCCTTAATAACGTTTCCGTTGACGATGCCACCATTGTTGCCAGTCCCGTTGAAACTCTGACGTATCTCGGATGGCGTAAACAGTGCTTCACCAGAAGCTCCGTTTCCTGCCGCCAACCAAGAATCTGGTTCGGAGTAATTGTTGCCCTGTGCATTTACTCCAGCACGAGTTTTCTTCTTCTTCAGGATGACCACGTAGGTTCCAACTCTCGTAAGATCACGCGTAATACGAATGATCTCAGTGAGAAGCTGAGTAGCATTGATGACAGTCTGTGAATCCGTACCCAGAACGAGCTCACCACTAACATTCTTCTTGTTATCAAGCTTAGTGGGTTCAATCGCAGGTACTGGACCATTTATGCTCTCCACCATGGGGCAGTTGGTTGAATCAACTACCCCATCGAGGATGCGGGACACGACTACCTCTTTGAAACGGTTTACAAGGTCTACGGTGTTGATCTTACTATTTTGAGAAATAGCCATTGATTAGCACCTCTATTCTTTCTTATCCAGGCGCAATGACTTCACCATTGGCCTTCACAGTGTATCCGTTCGACACCAAGATATCTCCATTCGGATACAGAATGCTGCCTTCCCATCTGATGAACTTGTCATACAGACCTTCACATCCATCGGTCGAACCAGCGTAGTTGGTATTACCTTCACCACGACGATAGTTGGTACCCTTGAAATTGATCACACAGGTACCATTACCAGGCTTCGTGAAGAATCTGTAGTTAGGATGAGAATTTGGATTCGGTCCAACCCAGTTAGCCATGTATCTGAACAGGTCAGGATTGAACAGCTGTGAATCCTCTACAGGATATCCTGGGAACTGAATACCGCCAGCAGTCCATGCACCAGGTGAGTTGAATGTGTTACCAAGGGCACAGTCAACACCATTGATGGAATGGCAGGTCTTGTTCAGTGCACCATTGCCTCCCCAACCATGGCATGTGCTATGACAATGTGTATGACACGTGCTATGGCACGGCGAATGACACGTATCATGGCAGATGTTGACAACTTCCTGATGCTGATATCTGCTTGCACTCGCCCATGCATTGTACATGTTCGCGAACAGGTTTGTCAGATCAGAAGCTTTGATGGTATTCCCAGCCAAGATACCGGCAGTGCTTCCACCTTCAAAATTCTGTCGAATGTATGAAGGAGTGAATAGAGCTTCACCCGAAGTACCCGTACCAGCATCAATCATGGAGTCAGGCTCAGAGTAATCATGACCCTGAGCGTTGACACCTGATCTAGTCCTCTTCTTTTTCAGGATAACCACATAGGTTCCCACGCGAGTGAGATCCTTGGTGATGCGAAGAACTTCCGTCAGCAGTTGAGCCGCATTGATGGTCGTCTGACCATTGTTGCCAAGTACAAGCTCTCCGCTGATGTTCTTCTTACTGTCAAGAATATCTGGAGGGATGGCTGGGACCTTGCCATTAGCTGAATCCACCATCGGGCAGCTAGTGGAATCAACGACTCCATCCAGAATCCTCGATACCACTACTTCCTTGAATCGATTGACGAGATCTTGGGTGTTGATCTTACTATTTTGAGAAATAGCCATGGACGTACACCTCCACTAGTCTCTTAGCGGTAGGCTGCACCCAATGTCTGCCACTGTCCGCCTTTACGTACCTTGACAATCATGTCGTTGGTGTCAAACCAGACATCCTTATTGTCAGCTGGAGCTGTTGGAGCACTTGTGCCCACTGTGAACCGGATACCGCCAACTGTCGCTGCATTGTAGGTACCATTGACCACCTGGTCGATCTGAGCAGGCTTATTGGACAGATCTGCCCAGTTACCGCTCGTAGCGATCTTATTCAGACCTGTGACCTTGTTAGCCGGCCAGTACTCAGGCAGCGGATTGTTCAGAGCGCCATCTTCGATGCCGTCGAGTTTTGCTTTGTATTCATTTGAGAAGTCACAGGTCGAGAAACCTGGTACCGTTCCATTCGCCATTGCATGGTTATCTGTGCCAGAAGAACCGATGTGAGTATCCAGCATGTCGAATGTGTTGTTCCACTTAGCACGCTCATTGGTGCTAATGTGCAAATTCATCTCATTAGCAGAAGCCATAGTAATTTGTCTCCTTTATCAAGATATGAGAGAATGAGAGGAGTGATACATGTAAGCACCACTCCTATCATATCAACCATGAGTGGATCCACTCACCTTATTTGTATGGATTTGCAGGACGAGACGGAGCCTTACCCGTATCAACCGTCATCAGACGTACAGGTACGAATCCACCCTTACCCTGGTCTCCAATAATACTGTTCAGCACTTCTGCATTCTTACCGTTGATCTTGATACCATTAGTGATCGGAGTGTCACGGTAGAATGTAGCAAATGTGATAACGTCGTTCTCGAATGCGTCAGGTGAAACCTTATCAGGCAGGACGACTGGTGAAGTCATCTTCTGGCATTCGAACATGAACGCAGCGATGTTGTACTTACCAGAGATAGACTCCGGAAGGAACACAGGCTGATTGAAGCTTGTGCAGCCACGAAGCATACTCTCCATAGCACGTACACCCACAACTTTCTTCGGAAGATCCACGTAGGAGTTGAGAGATGTGCATCCCGCAAGAGCATAGTACAGGCAGCACTTACCTTCCACATTTGATGGGAAGAATACCGGCTTGTTGAAACTCGTGCAATCACGCAGGAACGACTCGAAGCAGTGATTGCCAACGATTCCATCAGGAATGATAACGACCTGATTGAAGCTGGAGCATCCACGAAGGAATCCTTCCAGACAACGATCGCCATTGACCTTGCTTGGAATCGTGAGCTTCTGATTGAACTTCCCACAGTTACGCAGGAAGTTACGCAGACTCGTTACAGACGTCGGAATGGTATTGACCGATTCGAGGTTAATGAAGTTCCAGCCGAAGTTATCCAAGCTAGCACCGCGGAATTCATCCGTGAATTCAACCCCGATGATATCCTTACGAGCTACTGGCTTTGTCTGAAGCTCAAGTACCTGATCAGGTTCACCAATCGAGCAGAGTGTAGCCACATCAGCCATCGAATCGATATCGATCTGGTTAGCTGCCTTCATGATACCAGTAAGCGTCTGACCATACTCACTCTTCACTTCAACGATGAATCCAGCTTCACCATCGAACCACTTCGGGCCATCAGTATTCTTGACAGTGATCTTGCTTTCAGATACAGTCACGTCAATCGTCCAGATACCCTCGCTCGGAAGTGTGAGAACTGCTCTGTTACCACTGCTGATGTTGTGCGTGAATTCAGTTACGATTGGTTCCGCATCTGGATTCTTTGCTTCACTCAGAGTCGCTGTAACAGTAGCACCGTTGACGATCGGAACCACGATCTCATCAGCTGTAGTTCCATCGCCTTCACCTTCATTATCGATGGTAGTGGTGAAGTCATCCACAGTGATGTCGATCGTCCATGTACCTTCCGTAGGAAGATTCATGCTGATCATACCGTCAACAGATTCTGCTTCGACACGTGTCACTGCAGGATTCTCTGCAGCTTCTACAAGTGTAGCAGTTACAGTGGTACCCCTCATGACATTATATGTCACAACTTCATCAGCTTCGGATGTGGTGATCTCAGCATCATCAACGGTAACACTGATATTCCAGGTACCCTCCTGATCAAGTGTCAGAGAGACCTTATCATCCTCTTCCACTGTAGCTGTGACAGGAGCATCCTCAGAGTCAGCCAATGTAGCTGTAATCGTTGCTCCAACTGGAGCAACGATCTCCAGCTCATCAGTAGTGGTCAGATCTCCACTGCCGTAGTCGTCAACCACCTTAGTGATCTCCGGATATGTCATGGAAACATTCCACGTACCTGCTACTGGAATCGTCAGAGAAGCTGTGTTGTCCTCAGCTGTAACAGTGACAGGATCAGGATCGATGGCCTCTACTCCACTCTCGTCTTCAGAGACAGAGGTATTGACAGCAACAGCCTTAGCACCCGTCGGAGCTGGAAGCTGTAGTGTATCGGATGTGAAGCAATCACCATCACCAGTGTTGTCTACGACCTTGGTCATCTGAGGAACACTGATCTGGATCGTCCACGTACCCTCAGTCGGAAGTACAAGCTTGGCCTGTTCATCTTCCTCAACTGTGATAACGACCGGATCCGGATTGACTTCGTTTGTCGGAGGCGGTGTTGTATTCACTGCTGTAATCACAGAACCGTTCGGAGCTGTGACAGTGAACTCATCACTCGTTGTACCATCACCACTGCCGTCGTTAGCAATGACTTTGGTCTCTGTCGGCTTGGAGATCTTAACGTCCCACTTACCAGCAGGGATATCCATACTGACACCAGCAGCACCAGTTTTGTTCGTGAAGAGCTTCATGATGACATCACCAGTTTCAGCTTCGTATGCTTCACGTACCTGGATGGTGCGGGTTACAGTAAAGTCGACCTGCTTCTTGGAACGGATGTTCTCCGGAATCGGGTTGAACTCAACGCCGTTAGACCACTCATATGCTTCCTGTACACCAGAAGGCACTGTGATCTTCAGCTTGAAGTTCCCCTTCTTCTTCGGAGTGATCACTCCATTCTCATCAATAGATGCAATATCATTGCCACTAGTGATCTCGTAGATGACATCACTATGAGAAGGAACACGGTCATCCCACCGAGCAGTCTCCTGATCCAGGCCATCACCAGTATCCAGTTCTGGAGACAGGTAATACTTGTTACCCAGCCAGATTTCAGATGGGATATTATTGATTCCAAGAACCGGAATGAATGGGTCGAGGATTTCAATGTCATCAACCTCATGATCTACTGGTGCACCCTGCTGATCTTCAGGATCTGGGAATGCGAAGCTGCGGTTAGATGCAGACTCGTAGTCCTTCGTCATGGAGATACCTTCGGGGACGTTCAGGCTGATGCGCAGTTTACCACCACTCATCGGGTAGATATATGTCGCACCATCGATCCAGATGAAGTCAGGATCATCAAGCAGAACACCGTTCGCCTTCAGATCTTCAATGACACTCTCACTGTACGTGAAAATGAGTGCCTGGGAATCAGTTGCCTCATCAATCGTGACGACAGACCACCGTGCATTGCGCTGTGTGGTATCGTACGGACGAAGCTCTGACTCGCTGATCAGAATCGGGCGATAAGCACGAAGAATGGTAGGCAGGTTGAAGATAACGCGGTTAAGCGGAAGATATTCATCCATACCACGAAGCTTCGGCTGAATACGAATGTTCAGGATGTTGGTATAATCCGTACCATCCGAGAGACCATCCTTGACTGTTGCAAGTACAGCAACTGTCTTCTGGTCATCATATCCGATATCATCGCTGTCGAACCGAAGTGCGCCATTGTAGAT
>JAAUYS010000118.1 GCA_014804995.1 Clostridia bacterium | reverse complement strand
GCCGTAGAAGCCTTATTTCTTGACCCGAATTTATCGGCAAGATATTTATCTATTCTCATTTTTAAGTATGTACTGCGTTATTTCTTTTTTGCTTACGCCAAGCTCTTCCATAAGCTCCGCGGGGCTTCCTTGGGGAATAAAGGCGTCCTTATAGGCAAAATTCTTTAACGTTTTTCCCTTTCCGGTCATATGGCAGTTAATAAGTGAACCCAAACCGCCTAAAAGCATATTGTCCTCAACGGTTATTATATGCTGTTCTCTAAGTCCGTCAAGCATTTGCCCGTCGATAGGTTTAACGAAACGCGCGTTTATAACGGTTATATTTATGCCGTGCGCACGCAATTCTTCCGCGGAAGCGAAAACCTGAGTTAAAGCGCGTTCTCCGCAAGCGATAACAGCATATTTGCCGTCCCCCGACAAAAGCTTTTCCCACTTACCAAGAACGATTTCAGACTGTTCTTTGAATACTCTTTTACCCTCCCTCGGGTAGCGGATTGCAAGCGGGGCATTGAAGCTTGAACTGAATTCAAGCATTCTTTCAAACTCGTTTACGTCCTTAGGAACAGCTATCGTAAGGTTGGGAATTAAACTTAAAAACGATAAGTCAAAAACGCCTTGATGCGTTTCACCGTCCGCGCCTGAAATACCTGCACGGTCTATGCAGAGCGTTACAGGCAAGTTTTGTCCGCATATATCTATGATGATTTCGTCGAAAGAACGCTGTAAAAACGTAGAATACACGGCGTAATAGGGCTTCAACCCCTCCGTTGCCATAGAAGCGCAAAGTATGGTGGCGTGTTCTTCGCAAATACCAACGTCAACCGAACGTTCGGGGTATTTTTCAAAAAACTCACCCAAACCGAGGCTTGAAGTCATTGCCGCCGTAACTGCAACAATTCTTTCGTCCTTTTCAGCAAGCCTTGTTAAAGTTTTACCCAGAACTTCAGAGTATTCCGCCTTTATTTGGGAGGCGTTTGCAATTGAAATTCCGTGGGTTGCCTCTGGGTCGTCTTCACAAAAGGCGTAGCCCTTGCCCTTTTTGGTCAAGATATGCAGAATAACAGATTCGTTTTTAAGCCTTTCCTTTACTTCGGTCAGCTTGTTTATCATTGCCTCGAGGTCGTTACCGTCGTAAACGCCGTCGTATGCGAAGCCAAACCTTTCAAAAATTTTGGCGTGTCTGTCCTTTTTGGACTTCTGCGCCATATCTTCGCTTAAAATTTCAAGGTACTCGTGCATACTGCCCACGGTTGGAGCAATAGACATTCCGTTGTCGTTCAAAATTAATAAAACGTTGGTGTTTAAAAGTCTTAAACTGTTAAACGCCTCGTAAATAAGTCCGTTATTGAAAGAGCCGTCGCCTATAACCGCGATTGCGTTAAAGTTTTCGCCCTTAATGTCGCGCGCTTTGGCTATGCCTAGAACGGCGGAAACTGATGTACCCGCGTGTCCCGTGTTGTAACAGTCGTACTCGCTCTCTTCTCTCTTAGGGAAGCCGGAGATACCGTTCTTTTGCCTTATGGTATCGAATTCGTTAAATCTTCCCGTCAAAAGCTTATGCGTATAGCACTGATGCCCCACGTCAAAGACGAGTTTGTCTTTCGGGAAGTCGAAAACGTAATGAAGCGCAACCGTAAGCTCGACCATTCCGAGGTTAGAAGAAAGATGCCCGCCCGTCTTTAATACCGTGCGGGTTATAACTTCCCTTGCCTCTTCGCAAAGAGCAATAAGCTCTTTTAAGGTCATTCTTTTGAGTTGCGCCTCTGTAATATGTTCAAGCATTACCTCTCCTTTTTGAAGACGGTAGTAAATTTGGCAAAGCCGAATACTATCTGCTTGTTGAATTTAACCGCAAAATGTTTAAATATTGCCTTACCGCCGACGGTTAAAGCGCCTATTGCCGCGCTTATGCCGATTGACGCTATAAGTTCGCCCGTAGTGCCTATTGTTGCAACGTGTATGACGAGCGCCGCGCCCGCGGCACCGCTGACGATACCGCAAATATCGCCTATAACGTCCGCAAAAATACTTGAAAGCTTTGTGGCGTTACGGCAAAACGTTACCGCACGCTTTGCGCCCTTTATCTTGTTTGAAGCCATTGCGTGAAAGGCCTCTGGGCTTATAGAAATTATCGCGTTCGCAAGCACGTCGCACCCGATATTTAATACCAACAGCACGAAAAGAACTATTATGCAAACGTATGCAGGACTGCTTTTGACGGAAATTTCAGTCAAAAAGCTGAATACGACCGTCAGCGCAAACGAAAGAAAAAATACGCTTACACCCCATATGAGCCAAGCATTTTTATGCTTTTTCTTGGGTTTTTGTTTCTTTTTTTTCTTAGTCTTGGCTTTATCCTCCCCGCAAACGGGTAAGGCTTCGGCGCTTGGCGCAGGCGTAAGCTCCGATGGGGGAACGTCCGCGTCGCTTAAAGCTTCCTGCAAATTTTGTTGATTGTCTTCGTTTTCCATAACTTTTTAAAAAAGAATACGCACCTTTACAGCGCGTAATAAAGCAATATAGTGGTTTATATTAAATAAACTTTGCGGCTTAGGTTCGGTAGGATTTCCCCCGTCCTCACTTCCCGTCGCCGAGGAAGCAGTTTCCTTTTGAGAGAACGGATACTTGCGTATGACCGAATTACCACTTAGTCCACACCTTAATCTCTAATATAAAGACAGTCTAGAAGCTTTCCTTGACAATTATCACTGAGCTAATCCTCTTTTGCAAAGAACAATTTCAAATAGCAATAGGCAAATTTCGTTCGGCCGAAACGAGCATTGCCGTGGGTCTATTATCCGCTGTCTTCACTCAAGGCAGGCTACTCTGTACCAAGCTTTCGCCTGATAGCAGGTTTATACGCAAAAGATAAATCTTATGCGCCTCCACGGTAAATGGGTTGGGCTACGGTATGCCGTTACCTAGCTCCCATAAACCTTTACTCCCAGCATTCACCCACTTTTGGCAAAGCAAGCAAACACCAGAAACTTCATCGATATGCCCTTTAACGGTATTTTACCCCCGTCTTCGTTTCAGTGAGAATTGACTAGAATACTGCACCACTATATCGGTTTATATTAGTATAGCATAATTATCAAAAAATGTCAATATCTTTTCAGTTCTTTCGGTTCCGCACGTAGTTGACAAGCCCTACAAGAAACCCCCTATCCCCGTCAATACCTTCTAACACTGCGCGACACCTTTCTGCAAGGACGTCGGCGCGGATTTTTGCTCCGTCAAGCCCGTAGACGGCAACTGAGGTATATTTACCCTCTTCTTTATCCTTACCGACACTTTTACCAAGCTTGGAAAAATCGCCCTCGACGTCCAAAATATCGTCGGTAATCTGAAAGAGTTCGCCCAAGTCCCTTCCGAACGCTTTAAGCTCGGAATAGTACTTTCCTCCGCTTAAAATACTTGCCGTAACAATGGGCGCCATTATAAGTTTACCCGTCTTGTTTTCGTAGATAAAGTTGAGCGTAAGCTCGTTAAAGCTTTTATCGTTTTCGTGCAGAAGGTCGGCAGACTGCCCCGCAATCATCCCGTATACCCCTGCACAGTGGCAAATATATTCGGAAGCGGAAACGTATTCCGCACCGTTTCTGCACTCTTTCAAAAGAATTGAATACGAAGTATTCAAAAGACCGTCGCCCGCAAGAACCGCGTTCCCTACACCGAAAACCTTATGATTTGATGGCTTGCCTCTTCTGTAATCGTCGTTGTCCATTTCGGGCAAGTCGTCGTGTATGAGGGAATACGTGTGAATAAGCTCCAACGCCAAGGCAAAATTGATAATTTTGCGACTTTCTAGCCCCAAAAGGTCAGCAGTTGCCAGCGCCAACACGGGGCGAATTCTCTTCCCGCCAAGCTGTAAGCTGTATTTTAAACTTTCTTTCAAAACTTCGGGACGGCAATCTAGACCGTTGCAAAACTCGTTTAAAACTGTGTTAAACTCGTCGAGATACGCCCCGTATTTTTCGTTGAAATTCAAATTTTTCTCCTTAATGCCGACTGCAGAGTGTTGTACATCAGCATCGTTATAGTCATAGGTCCTACTCCGCCGGGAACGGGGGTTATATAGGAACACTTATCTTTAACGTTTTCAAAGTCTACGTCCCCACAGAGTTTGCCGTTTTCATCGCGGTTCATTCCGACGTCTATTACTACCGCACCCTCTTTAACCATATCTGCGGTAACGAATTTTGACTTACCTATTGCCGAAACAAGTATATCCGCTCGCAAGCATTCTTCCTTTAAATCACGCGTTTTGCTGTGGCATACGGTTACAGTTGCGTCGGCATTTAAAAGAAGCATTGCCATAGGCTTGCCCACTATGTTCGACCTGCCTATAACCACAGCTTTTTTGCCCTTTATTTCAATGCCGTAGCGTTCAAGCATTTTCATAACGCCGTTTGGCGTGCAGGCAACAAGGCAATCTTCGTTCATACTCAACTTACCGGTGTTTTCTTCCGAAAACCCGTCAACGTCCTTATCCGTAGGGATAAGTCGGAGAATTTTATCAGCGTCAAGATGCTTGGGAAGTGGTAATTGGACGAGAATACCGTCAATATTTTTGTCCGATGAAAGCTCTTTTACAAGGCCTTCAACCTCTGCTTGCGTACTTTCCGCGGAAAGATACTTTGCATAGGACTTTATGCCGACTTCCGCGCAAGCCTTAATCTTGTTGCGGACGTAAACCTGAGACGCAGGGTCTTGACCGACAAGAACGACGGCAAGACCAATTTCCCGACCGTTCTTTTTTGTAAATTCCTCTACGCCAAGCCTTATTTCCTCACGCATTTCCTGCGCAAGTTTTTTACCGTCAATTAAATTATACATTTATTTCTTGTCAACCCCTGAAAGAATTCCGCTTATAAACGATGCACTCTTTTCCGAAGAATATTTGGAAGCTATATTCGCCCCCTCGTTTATAGAAACGGCGCGGGGGATATCGTCGAAATACAAAATTTCGGCAAGCGCAACTAAAAGTACGCTCTTGTCCGCGGGAAATAATCGCGATTCGGGAAAAGCAAGCGAACGCTCGTCGATTATAGAAGAAAACTCCTCTTCCTTTTCGTCTATTACAGAAAGAATTTTATCGCAGTATTCGATATCGTCTTTCGTCAGTTTTTCTTTTTTGCAGAGCGCGTTTTTTAAACCCTTGTCCGCCTCACCGAAACGCGAAGCAAAAACCACCTGAAACGCAACTTCTCTAGCTTTAGTTCTCATTGTGCCTTCCTCATAATAACCGTGATAACACAATTAATCCCTTAAATTGCTTTAAGGGATTAATCAATTTTCCGTATTTAAATTGCAGAAACGTCAGTGAAATTTACGTCCTGAATATGCACGTCAACCTTGGCGACCTTATACTTGGTCATAGATTCGACGTTGTGTTTTATCGACTGTTGTATCTTGAACGCAAGCGACGAGACATTGCAGTCGCTGTCCACCTTTACGCTGACATCAGCAACAATCCCCTGCTTTTCAAAGTTGAGCTTAACCCCTTTATTCTTGTTGGATAAAAGCGAAACCCCTTCAACCTCGCTGATAGCAAGTGCCACGATTCCGCTGACAATGCCGGGATTGTAAGTTATTTTACCTTTCTGAGTCGCCGTAGGGTCGTGCCTCATATGTGCCATAGATAATTCTCCTTTAAGTTAGTATAACACATATTTAATAATTTTGCAACTAACTGTGAGGAATTATATTCTTACACCTGGGAATAAACGGGAAGAATAATTATACTG
>JAAUYS010000117.1 GCA_014804995.1 Clostridia bacterium | reverse complement strand
TTATTTTTTTTTGCACTATCTTGTTTTTTATTACATGGAAATGACACAAAAGAATCTGTTCGATTACTACAGTAAAGACACATATTCTTCACCACCACCTAAAAAGCGTAAGCGTATACCACGAACACCAACTAACTTATTTGATGATGTTGATACTGATTCTAATTATGAACATCCACAATTAACTGGACTAGATGATGATGCAAATGATTATGGAACAGTTAATTTCAACAGAACACGTCAAACTAGTGATAAACGTGCTGGTAAGACATGGGATAACATGAAAGTAAACTTCAGTCCTGATAACTATAATTTTACAACTATTCCTAAGAAAGAAACTACAATATCAACTAGAGAACTATCACGTTTCACAAAGAACTTAGCTGACATGCTTATTAATGGTAACCTTAGAATTAAATTCAGTCCAAAATGTGCTACACGTGCAGGAGCTAAACAGTACTGTCAATCGAAACTTGATGACCGTGGTTACCCAAGATTCAAACTGATTGGAACTAATGCAGAAGACCCATTCGGTAATCCAATATGTGACATGAACGGTGATCAAGTTGATGATATTATTATCTGTGACAAGCAAGGTAATCCAGTAATTGTTAACGGTTATAAACTAGTTCAAGCAAGTCCGTTCAAGAAGATTTGGATGAATGCCAAAGCATCTGGTAAAACAAATGATAGTTTCGAGGCATGGCTAGCACAACAATTCAATACAACGAAGGATTGGACTCAAATCAATGAAACTGATTGGCAAAACGGTAAGATTCCATGGGATTTGAGTAAAGCAACAGCTGGAGCACAATCAGCTTATAATACTTATAATGAACTTGGACTTGGTAAACCAAGGCTTAACACAAGATTGAGTGCTAGAGCGTTATGGAGTAGTTTGTATTCTGAATTTATTTGGAATGGTGCAAAGTATTCATTCCAAGTATTAAATCCAACCATCGCCCAGTTAATCAATTGCGTTAACTATCTGAAGCTAGCCAATGCATTGTTTATCATACAAGTCGAAATTCCATTAGCACAAGAAGCTGGTAAAACCAATTGGATTGAATGGGTCAATCACAAACAAAGCAGTCCGAAACTCGTAAAGAAACAATTAGGTACAAGAGTTCAACAACTATACCTTACTTTACAAGGAGAATCAGAAAAATATAATAACAATGATACAACAGCTGGTGAAACAACAGATAATTTAATAAGACTTACCACAACCGTTATCAAAGCAGCATTTAACGTTGAAGCTAATCAAACACAGCTTGCATCGATATGTGAAAGTATTGTTAACGGAAATGCACCCGTTAGTCAAATCAATGAGCTTAAAGAATTGTTCAAGACAGGAATTGACAGAGTTGTTAATAACCGTTTCCCTGGATACCTTTCATATGTTAAACAACAAAACGAACGTAAACCGAAAGCTGTTGCTGGATTTGATGACTACATGGAAATGAAATGGAATGAGTAAAAATAATATGTTGATTTACTTACGTATATTTTTGGGTAATCTTGCAATTGGTTCTTGTTGTTGTTGCTGTATTTGTTGTTCTAATCGTTGATGTAATGAATGTGCTGGTGCTTGTTGTTGTAAGACTGGTACATTAGGAAGTGGTAATGGTTCAATTGGTTCTAATGTTTCTGTAGTAAGTTGTTCTTCGGAATATGGTTCTAATTCCATTTCTTGTTCTAGTCGCTTAGTAGTATTTGATTTATGTTTATGTTGTGTGTTCATTATTTCAACATCTCTTAATCGTGTCGGTTCTTGTTTTGGTGGTTGTAGTAATTGAAGGAATTTATGTTCTGTTAAATTAGGACTTGGTATTATTTTTTCAATCACATTGAACTTATAATGGTCGAAATATTCATCTTTATTTGGAAAATTCACTTTCAATTGATTAAAGTCACGGATATCTTTTGGTTCGAAATCTGTTATAATAGAGTTATATTTAATAATAAATGCATCTGGGTCGAAACAGAAATATATTTGTATTGGTCTAGCAGTTTTTATTGGAAAATCTTCCCTTTGTAGAATTGTATTAATTTGTGGACGGGTATAAAATGAGTTTGTCATAGTATTTCGATAATCATATGTTTCATCTTTAACTAATACCACTAATCTCTTATGTATGTTTTCGAAGTGTTTAAGTGTAAAAATCAACTCTTTATCATTTGGTAATGTAATATAATATTCAGTTATAATTCCATCTTGTTGGTTACCTTTTTGTTCAAGCTTACTATTCGCAAATTGTGGTAACGTGAAGTTATTTACATCATTAAAGTAAATCGATACCGACGTAAAATTAGAACTAAGATAACAATAAATGTTAGTACCAGATATTGCCATTTTATACAATTTTCCAGGCACATTTAACTCTGGTATATCAATATTATTACGGTTTCGTTCGGCCATCAAATTCCATCTAATTTGTATGTCCATCATTTTTTTGCTTTAGTACACGTAAAACACATTTGGTAAATTGTATGTTTACCAACTCTACTAAATACCTACTAAAAATATTTTTTGATCCCCCTTTCTCAAATCTCAAAAACAACCCTGTCCTGTCCTGTCCCTGTCCACCTTGTCCACTTATAAACCACGTAAAATACGGGTCAAACATAAAAATAATTTATGAAACTCATGGCCACACCGTGGTTAACAACACATTGTTAGGGTGTCCACTTAGGTTGTCTAGGTTGTCCTGTCTAGTTAGTCAAAACATTTAACTCTAATCTCATTATCTCGAGTGTTAACGTAAATGATGTCATGACCTTTCAAACGACTATATCCACGATATAATTCTTCGAACTCAATGTTCATTGGAACCTGTTGATATATATAATTTAACTTCTGACGTGAGAATCCACTGAATATAATAAACGATGTGGCATTGTTTTTGTAATCAGTTGGTATGGCTTTGAAGAATTGAACATTTACGTAAACAATCGAATGTTTATGACGTAATTGCGTAATATAGTTTGTAAAGTATGCTGATTTTAACAATGCAGAACGAACAAAATCTTCACAAATGATTATCGTATTCAACACACCAGATTTATTGAATTTGTCGACGTGTAGAAACTCAAACATTTGCTGAATAACTTCTTTGTTAATCACATCCTTATTCTTGCAACATTTTGCATATAAATCCTTATACAAATCAAGTTGCTTCAAATACTTATCAGCATCTGTATCGGTTACACATTCAATTGGTAACTGTATTAAATCCTGTTGTGCTTCAAACGTTGAATCATTGATTGTTCCTGATTTCGATATGTATACAATCAAATGAAAATTACTGTCCTTCATTCTGGATATTTGGATTATATCACGTAAAACAATATGTGATTTACCTTTACCTTGATTTCCAACCAATATGTTTAATGAGTTGTAGTAAGCAAATACATCTTTATCAATCGGTCGGATTGATTCATTCATGATTTTGTTTTTGTTTCTTCGGTAAGCATCATTCATTGCTGTATCGATGTCAAATCGCTTTTCGATGTTAAATCGCTTTTCGATGTTAAATTCAGTTTGTTTTAAATCAATTGGTTGAAATTCAACACCAAATTCATCTGGTTCAAACTCATCTTGTTCAGAATCACTAGTAAACTTTAACATATTACGTAAATCTATTTGTGTTGGTTTTAGTTTTTGTAACATAGTTTTTTCATCATTAAATTGGCATAAAAATATATTTATTCCTTATCTTTAGTTAATTCATTTAGTTCTGATTCTAGTTTAGCAATCTTATCTTTTAACGATGTTATATCTTCAATTAATGATTCACGAATTGCTAAACCATCACTACCTAGCATTCCTGATTTAATGTTGTTTAAATGTTGTTTCCGTTCATAACATTTATCTTTCAAACACTTCTTAATCTTCTTGAGTTCTGGTATTTCTTTCTTGTATTGTTTAAGTTCTTCAGACATTTTAATAACTAGAAAAATATATAACTAATGAATTATTCTTCAAGCTCTAAGGGACAAAGTGTCAATTACGAACAAGCCAGAACGTTACATGATGATAAACATATGAATCATTACGATAGATTGCAACGTGATATGCAAAGAAAAAGAACTGTTATTAACTCGGCACCAACATTAACCAAATATACTGAAAAAGGTAATATCAATCACGAACCACCAATTAAAACAACTGCACCTAACTATCACAGTACAACTTTAAACCATTCTGTAGTAACTAGAAACAATATTTAACGAATTTCAAAATGTCAGAAGATTCATATTCTGATTATGCTGAATCTATTAGTAGTACAGAAACAACAACTAATTATGCGTCAGCTCTAAGCAGCAAAGCTGATTACACGCCACAAACTTCGTTTGAGTCGTCTACGACGCCATTTCCATCACTAACAGTTTCACAACGAATAAGATTGAATGAAATATTGCATAAAGAACCAATTGGTTATGTTTCATCGTTTGACAATATTGAGTTAATTGAACCAGTTAAAGAAGAACCAGTTAAAGAAGAACCACAACAACATGTAGAACAAATAGAAATTGAACAAACGGAAAATAATTCCTGTTGTTGTATTGTATAAAGTAACTTTATTTTTGTTTAAATGGCTTTACGTTCAGCACGTATTCTTTCAAGTTGTAACGATGCTTCCAATAGTCAAAAACAACGAATGAATGTTAACATTAACATTGACGAAAAAACAACACCAATTCCTGTTCAACAACAACCACAGCAAATATATCCTAATGTTAGTCCAGTAAATTTTACTACAATGGAACAACAAGTTCCCGAACAATCAACATATCCATCTGTTGCACCCAATCTAGTTACTCGAAATGTTGATTTAGATGATAGTTTAGCAAAAGATTCGTTAATTGCTGATTTGGAAACCAAAAATAAGTTTCTGAATTTGTTGTTAACCGTCTTTCAATCAAATCCGTTATATATTAACTCATATGTTGTTTGTAATGCTCAAATGTTAATGGAAATGATTCGGATATTAACAAAATGTGATAAAGTAGATTTGGTTCTAAATGATGATATTGCATGTACAAGTTGTTGTTCAGGAGATAAGCTAATATATGTTTCAAAAATATTGGTTACCAAAGGAGATAAAACAGAAGATTTGAAATACGGATTTAACGATGTTTATAGTAAATTTATTAGTTATGGAATTTCACTCAAAATAGTATGTTAAGTTTATGATTTCATAACGGCTAACATATTTTTGTTAACAATACTGGTAACGATTCCAACAGTAGTTCTTCTTATTTGAGCAGTTAATGCTGTTTTTCCTGTTAATATTTTTAGTTCTCCTTCGTCAACAAATACTTCATCACCAATCTTGTAACAACTTGTATCATTAACACGAACTAGATAATCACCACCTGAACTAAATGTTACACATTTATTCTTAGCATCGATTCTAACACAAATACCAACAAACTCATTCCAGTCACCATTAGTTTTAACAGAACAAATACAATCAGTTGTATCGGTAGCAGTTGAAGGTATAAATTTGTTGTTAACGCATTTATAAACCTTACCTGTTAAATATACTGGTGAACCAATAACGAAATCAGTTATGTTATTCATTGATTCTTCAATTGGACAGTAATGCGTGATGGTTGTGTTTGGGTTATTATTACTAATCATTGTTTCAACACATTTTACTGATGTTAGCAAGCTTTGCTTATCATCGTCAGTATATTTCGATAGTTCTAATTCACCATAAATTTCAACGTTGTTCATATCATCACTAATCCCATGTTCTTCGCTTGTTTTTGTGTTTCGTATGTGTATTAAATCACCTATAGAACCTGTAACATTGTTGATAATGCATTCGATATCATTATCATTCTTAAATGCAAAAAATCCTGTATCACTTCTATTACGTGTATAAACACCTTTATATTCTACTGGTAATTTAACATGTAAAGTTCTAGTGGATAAGTTATAAGGTGCTATTATAGAATTATTGAACATTAAGTTATACGTCTTATGCACAGCAAGTACCACTGGAATCCATTCATTTGATCCATCATACTGAACTGAAATGCCTTCTTCATTCAAATAATCGATAATAGTATCATCACCAGACGGTGAAACAAATATGCCAAGATTATCCCTACCATGATTTGATTGATAACAAACGTAATAATCAGTTTCGGAATCGTCCTTTTTATAATGATGGAATCCAGAGGATACGCTAGCAAAATATTCGAATGTATACATGCCATCATATTCACCATTCAATTCTACTTTCATTTTTTTAGGTGAATCATCAGTAAGATTAATGTTAACAAATGAAGTCTTTACTACTGGAACTATTGGTAATAAAGTCATCATATTTCCATTAAGAATCTTATCATTCGTAACA
>JAAUYS010000116.1 GCA_014804995.1 Clostridia bacterium | reverse complement strand
CTTTAAGGACGGCGCGCGGACTTGACCTTGAAAAATATAAACAAGACTTCGGTGAAGATTTTCTTGAAAAATATTCCGCCGTTTTGCAAAAGGTGGCCACATATGTTGAAGTTTCGGGCAATTTCTTGAAAATTAAGGACGAGTTTTTATTCATTCAGAACGGCATCATAATTGAATTTTTGCAATGATAAACAGTGTGGGCGGGGTAATTAAAACCCCGCCCGCACTTTTAAATAATGAACGAATACTTATCCTTGTATGCTCTTTGTGGCTATAACCTTTCCGCGTTCGCCGTCTATAAGGTACGCGTGTATTGATTTTTCTTTATCGCAGACGCCAACGAAGTAATAGCAACCCTCGTCGTATAAAAGGCGGACGTAAATCTCTCCGTCGAAAAGCCTGCCGTCGGTTAAACTTTCAAACAGGTCTTTTGCGTGTTCGGCAACGCACAGTACGGCGTCGTCGCAACTCATAACCTTATCGTCCTTGACGGAAAGCGCGTCGTAGCTTTTGCTTTCTCCGTCGGCGGTCAGGGTTACGGTAACGCCACTGCCCGTAAACGCGGGTGAAGTATAGCTTAAATAAAATATACCGTCAACCGCCTGATAGTTCATCTCTCCCGTAAAACCCTCAACGCTTACTTCAAGCTCCTGCGGGTTCTTAGGGAGCTTTACAAAAATTTCAATCAAATCGCAAAGCTCGCCTTTAATTCCGTCGGCGCAGTAGGGCTGTTCTTTCTGGGAACAGTAAATTTTAACTTCCGTGTCGTCGTCGCGGTAAACGTAAACGTTTAAACGCCGTTCGGAAACGTAGTCAAGGTAGTTCACGCTTTTTGAACAGGCTGAGGCCGTCAATAAAAAGAGAGCGCTTAAAACAAAAATAGCTGTAAGGGTACAAAACTTTTTCATACGATATTATATTTTTAAGCCCGTCCCGCTTATGATTACAAAACGGCAATTTTTGGACAATTATTCTTAATGAATAATGAATTTCAAACAGTTGCATTTTTTAGCCGTCTGTGATAGAATAAATAAAATTACAATATTATACTGCCGTATTTTATAGAAAAGGCAGTTTTACACTAAGAAGAAATGTTAAATATAGTTATAAAAACCGCGTTAAAAACGTTGTTGGGAGTGATAATAGCGCTTCTGGTTGCGTTTGCAATAGCAAGCCTAGGCTTTCCGGCGAGTATGGCAACCCTGTTTGAAAACTGGGGTGATTACTCTACGGCTACGGGTTACGCCTCGCTCAACTATTCTTATACGAAAAAGCCGGACGACTTGGCAAGGTGCGTGCAGGACAGCATAATTTCAAAGAACGACAACGACATTATAAAATACGGCGAACAGTTTATAGAGCTTAAAGAGTTTGACGAAGTGTGCGCCCGTAAAAGCGAAGAATACAAATTATCTTTCAACCAACTTGTTTACGGCAACCTTGCCTGCGCAAAGTACAGACAGGGCTATAAAGAAACCGCATTAAAATACGCAAAAGACGGCTATGCAAAGGTGAAGGAAGAGGGCTTTATACCCGGTAACGCCATAGCACAGCTTTCCGTACAGGTTGCGGAAAAATCAGATAAAGCCACGGCGGAGAAGCTTCTTGAAGAAGTTAACTCGGTTACTTTCGTTGGCGACGGTAACGCCGAATATTATGAGGCGGTTAAGTCCGTATTGACTAAAACAGTAGAAAAAGCATAAGAAAAATTTATAAGGAGACAGATATGAGTAAAATTGTTAAAGAAGCGTTGACGTTTGACGACGTGTTGCTGATACCTTCGGCTTCGGAAGTCCTGCCCTCTACGGCAGACCTGCACACCACGTTGTGCAAGGGCATTGATTTGAATATACCCCTCGTCAGTGCGGCGATGGATACCGTTACGGAAAGCAAGCTTGCAATAGCTATGGCGCGTGAAGGCGGTATAGGCATAATACATAAAAATATGTCCATAGAAGAGCAGGTTGCGCAGGTTGACAAGGTAAAACGTTCCGAACACGGCGTTATAACCGACCCGTTCCATCTTTCGCCCGAACAGCCCGTATCGGACGCCTGCGACCTTATGTCAAAGTATAAGATAAGCGGTGTGCCTATAACGAGGGACGGAAAGCTTGTAGGTATTCTTACCAACCGCGACTTACGCTTTGAAACCAATTTTGCTCAGCCTATCGCTAACGTGATGACGAAGGACAACCTCGTTACCGCTCCCGAAGGCACTTCTCTTTCCGAGGCGCAGAAAATCCTCGGTAAACACAGAATAGAAAAGCTCCCCATAGTGGACAAGAAGGGCTACTTAAAGGGACTTATTACCATAAAGGACATTGAAAAGTCAATTCAGTACCCCAACAGCGCAAGGGATAAGAACGGCAGGCTTCTTGCAGGCGCGGCAATAGGCGCTTCCGCAGACGTTCTTGAAAGAGTTGCCGAGCTTTTGAAAGTTAAGGTTGATATCGTAGTACTCGATAGCGCCCACGGACACTCTATGGGTATTATCAAGGCGGTTGAAAAGGTTAAAAACGCTTACCCCGACCTGCCCCTTATTGCGGGCAACGTTGCAACTGCGGAAGCTACCCACGATTTAATTAAAGCGGGCGCGGACGTAGTTAAAGTGGGCATAGGCCCCGGCTCTATCTGCACCACGCGTATCGTTGCGGGCATAGGTATGCCCCAGCTTACGGCGGTTATGGACTGTGCGGAAGAGGCGGACAAGCTCGGTAAGCGCGTTATTGCAGACGGCGGTATCAAGTATTCGGGCGACATCGTTAAAGCTCTCGGCGCAGGTGCAAGCGCAGTTATGATAGGCTCTCTGTTCGCAGGTACTACCGAGTCCCCCGGCGAACTCGAAATTTATCAGGGCAGAAGTTTCAAGTCCTATCGCGGAATGGGTTCTTTACCCGCTATGGCTAAGGGCGGAAAGGACAGATACTTCCAGTCCAACGCAATTAAGTTCGTACCCGAGGGCGTTGAAGGACGCGTTCCTTACCGCGGTGCGCTTGCTGAAATTATATTCCAGCTTATGGGCGGACTTCGCGCAGGTATGGGATACACCGGTTGCGGTACTATCGAGGCACTCAGAAAGAACGCAAGGTTCGTTAAAATGACTTCTGCCTCCCTTGCCGAAAGCCACCCCCACGATATTTCCATTACGAAAGAAGCACCCAACTATTCACCTAAGGGCTAATTTTTAAAACCACGCTTATACTTAGCAAGTTTTTGCCTGTATCTGAGTGGTTTTACTTATTTTTAAATAAACGAAGGAAAGACATTTATGCAACATCAGAAGGTTTTGGTTATAGACTTCGGCGGACAGTACAATCAGCTTATCGCAAGGCGCGTAAGAGAACACAAGATTTATTGCGAAGTCAAATCTTACAAGACGCCGATAGAAGAAATACGCGAAATGAACCCTAAGGGAATAATTTTTACGGGCGGACCTAATTCCGTTTACCTTGACGATTCCCCCAGAATGGGCAAAGAGATATTTGAACTTGGCGTGCCTATTCTCGGTATTTGCTACGGCGCACAGTTTATGGTTTACGGGCTTGGCGGAAAAATAGAAAAAGCCAACGAAACGGCCGTTGCCGAGTTCGGTAGAACGGACTGCGTATTCGATACGAAATCGCTTCTTTTCAAGAAATTGAAGAAAAAGTCGGTAGTTTGGATGAGCCATAACGACCATATCGCAACTCTTCCCGAAGGCTTCCGCGCAATTTGCCACAGTGATAAATGCCCTTACGGCGCTATTGAAAACCCTGAGAAGAAGTTCTACGGTACGCAGTTCCACCCCGAAGTAAACCACACGGAGCAGGGCTTCGATATGCTTGGAAACTTCCTTTACAACGTTTGCGGTTGCAAGGGCGACTGGACTATGGAGGAGTATGCGCAGACGGCTATCCGCGAAATACGCGAAAAGGTGGGTAACGGTAAGGCGTTGCTTGCCCTCTCGGGCGGGGTTGACAGCTCTGTAGCCTGCAAATTGCTTGCAAAGGCAATAGGCAGTCAGCTTACCTGTATATTCGTTGACCACGGTCTTATGCGTAAGAACGAGGGCGACGAGGTGGAAGAGGCGTTTGCGGGTAGCGGAGTAAACTTCGTGCGAGTGAACGCAGGCGAAAGATTTTTAGGAAAGCTGAAAGGCGTTTCAGACCCCGAAAGAAAGCGTAAGATTATAGGCGAGGAATTTATAAGAGTATTCGAGGAAGAGGCTAAAAAGATTGGCAGGGTTGACTTCCTTGTTCAAGGTACGATTTATCCCGACGTAATAGAGTCTGGCTTAGGCGACGCGGCGGTTATCAAGTCGCACCACAACGTCGGCGGACTTCCCGATTACGTTGACTTTAAAGAAATAATAGAGCCTTTAAGAATGCTTTTTAAGGACGAGGTTCGCGCGCTCGGCATTACTCTTGGTTTGGACGAAAAACTTGTATGGCGTCAGCCCTTCCCCGGACCCGGACTTGCTATAAGAATAATCGGTGAAATTACGCCTGAGAAGGTTGCGATACTTCAGGACGCGGATGCGATATTCCGTGAAGAGATAGCAAAAGCACACTTGGATAGGGACATCAACCAGTACTTTGCGGTGCTTACGAATATGCGCTCCGTCGGCGTAATGGGCGACGGCAGAACGTACGACTATACGCTTGCTTTACGCGGGGTATCTACTACCGACTTTATGACTGCAGACTTTTCAAGAATACCCTACGACGTTTTGGAAACCGTTTCAATTCGCATAGTAAACGAGGTTAAGCATATTAACAGAATTGTGTATGATATAACATCAAAACCCCCCGCAACCATCGAATGGGAGTAAGAAAAAGCGCATATACTTCGTAATACGGTGTCAAGCGCCACTAAGCCTTGGTCATTTACTGGCAGTAAACTCCCTTCGGTCATAGTAGCGCTTTCCTTGTCTTACTCGTTTCTCTGCATTTTATCTCACCTTAACCGAAATTTTACGTGCACCGCAAGTTTAAAAACTGCGTTAATTAAGGCATATATAGGGGGCAATTTTACAAATTGCCCCCTAAAACTGTAAAAATAAGGTTAATTAAATTTGACTTTTTTATAAAAAAATATTAAAATATAAATACAACTTTATATAAAAACACGATGACACAAGTGGCGGGTTTTGCCCGCGTAAATCTGATTACGGAACGGTAAAAAGGTTTATTTCACTTGTGTTTTTTTGTGCAAAAAAGGAGGTTTTATGGAAGAATACGTTATTGAAGAAAATAGAGAGGAGCAAAGCAACAGATATCTCGGCGAGGGCAAGCTTTTTAAGTTAATGCTTAAATTTTCGCTCCCTTGCGTTCTGTCGCTTGTAATTTCCGCACTCTATAATATAGTTGACCAGATATTTATAGGAAACAGCGAACTCTCCGCGCTCGGCAACGCCGCAACGGGCATAGTTTTTCCCATATTCATAATTGCGCAGGCTTTTGCTTGGTGGTTTGGCGACGGTTGCGCCGCGTACCTGAATATCTGCCAAGGTAAGAAAAATTCGCAAAACGCTCACAAGGCGATAGGCACGGGCATTTTTGCCACAATAGTTGCAAGCGTGGCGCTTATGGCAATATTCTATCCCTTGCAAAAGCCAATACTTACGCTTTTCGGCGCGTCAGAAAATTCGCTTCCGCTTGCTATAGAGTACTTTAACATCATTCTCGGCTTCTTCCCCGTATTTATGGTTATGAATATGCTGAACGCAGTAGTCCGTGCGGACGGAAGTCCTGCCTGGTCTATGATTTCAATGCTTTCAGGCGCAATTACAAATATAGTGCTTGATGCGGTGTTCATTATCGTATTAAAGTGGGGGATGTCCGGCGCGGCCTGGGCAACGGTGATAGGTCAGGTCGTGTCGTTTGTAATAAGCCTTATATACTTCATTTGCAAGACAAAGACCTTTAAGCTTACAATTAAGAGCCTTAAACCCGACTTTAAAGAGTTTTTTCACGCGGTCAAGCTGGGTATGTCTTCTTTCATTACCCAGATGACGATAGTTATTATCTCCGTTGTCTGCAACGCAATGCTTGTAAAATACGGTTTACAGTCCAAATATCTCGTAGATATCCCTATATCTATTATCGCGATAGAGAGCAAGGTGTTTACCGTAGTAGTAAATATTATTGTGGGAATAGTCCTCGGCTGTCAGCCTATTATCGGCTATAATATGGGAGCAAAGAACTATAAGCGCGTAAAACAGCTTTATTTTGCAATACTTGCCTGTACGGTAGTAATATGTCTTTTGTTTACGATATTGTTCGAAGTGGCTCCCGATGCCGTTGTGGGTATATTCGGCGAGCCGACTAATCCCGAAATTAACCCTGAATACTACTGGGAATTCGGCAGAAAAGTGTTCCAGATTTTCTTGATGCTGGTAACGCTTACCTGCACTATAAAGATGACTTCAATCTTCTTCCAGGCTTCGGGTAAACCCGTTTTTGCGATAGTGGCTTCATTAATAAGGGATATTGTATGCTTTGTACCGTTAATTTGCATACTTCCTATTTTCTACGGAATAGAGGGTATTCTCTGGGCGGCGCCCGTCGCCGATGTAATTGCAATGATAGTGTCGGCGGTTCTTACCGTTGTATTCCTCAAATCTCTCAAAACCGAAGACGGCTCGGCAAAGGAAAGCGAATTGAATGAAACGGTTATAAAACCGTCCGTTCCCGGCGTTATCGTAACCATTGGCAGAGAACACGGTTCGCTCGGCAAGCAGATAGGTAAGGTTGTTGCCAAAAGGCTCAATATTCCTTTCTACTATAAAGAAATGACCGCGCTTGCCGCGCGTGAAAGCGGGCTTGACAAGGAGTTTATCGCCGATTTAAATTCAAACTCTAACTTTTTATACGATTTGTATTTAAGCTGTGAACCCGTTCAACAGGCGATAATTGCGCAGGATAAAATTATAAAGAAAATTGCCGATAACGGCAGTTGCGTAATTGTCGGAAGGGCAGCGGACTACGTTTTAAAGGATTATAAAGACGTGGTTAAAGTCTTTGTACACGCTCCCGAAGAGTACCGCATAAAGAAAATTGCGGAATTTTACGGCGACAGCGAAGAGGACGCTAAAAAGCATATGAAACGCGCTGACAACGCAAGGGCGACTTACTATAAAAACATTTCCGGTCAGGATTGGGGCGACGCAAAGAATTACAGTCTGTGCGTTGACGGCTCAGTCGGCGTTGAAAAGGCGGCGGACATAATCTGCGAATTTATAAAAAGCAAATAATAGTAATCAGACAAAGCGGTTGCGCCAAGGAGCGCAACCGCTTTTTTTTTGAGTTTGACAGCGCGTGAAAGATATGTTATACTTAACTTTAATGACTGATTTCAAGGCTGTTAAAAACTTAATCGAAACAAAGAAACAACCTACAAAAGAATTCTTTTTGGACCTGATGGACGGCGACAAGCAAATTGCTTATGAAAACGCGCATATCCAGGCAGTAATGGCTATGTTAAGGTTTTTACACATAGGCAAATTAAAGGCTAAGCTTGCCTCTGCGCGCGCCGAAAAAGAGGAAGTTATAAAGGGCGGAGAATACGACGCCGAAAGGTACAAAAAGGTTTTGGAATTGAACGCCAAAATTTCTTCCATTAAGGCGAAGATGCAGGAGTATAAGCCTTTCTTCGAAGAACCGTATTTTGCCCGTATGGATTTGACCGACGACAAAGAGGGTTACAACAGTTACTATATCGGCAAGCACGGAAGCGAGGGGCTTGAAATAGTTGACTGGCGCGCCCCGCTTGCAAGGAAGTATTACCAGAAGAGCAAAACTTCTTTTTCCATTAACGAGTACGATTATAAGCTCATTTTAAGAAGAGCGTTGCGCACTAAAAACGGAAAAGTTCTCGATTTTAAGAACGAGTATTTAAGCCTCGGTGATTACCTTTCAAAGGAAGAGATTGCAGGCAGGGACGAGGCGCTTATATTCGACCCGTTTTTAAAGGAAATACTGCGCGGAAGAAAGGAAAAGCAGGAAATCTGCGACATCATAGAAACCATTCAAGAAAAACAGTTTGAAATTATAACCCTGCCGGAGCGGGACGAGTTCGTTCTGCAAGGCGTGGCGGGCAGCGGGAAGACGATGATACTTTTACACCGCCTGTCCTATATAATGTACAACAACGAGAGCCTGCGCCCCACCGACGTAATGGTTATAACCCCGTCGGACTCTTTTAACGCCTTTATTGACGAGCTTTCCGCCGTGTTAGAGCTTGAAAAGGTGAAAACCAGTACCCTTGATAATTACTTTTTAAAGCTGTTAAAGAGCGTTGGCGTGGACTTTACGGGCAAAATAGATTACAATGCGCCCGTGGACGAAAGGTATTTAAAATATATCTATTCGCCGTCGTTCGAGGCGGACGTAGAGAAAAAGCTTTCCAAGATTTTTGACGGAGTTTACGGGCTTTTTGCATCCGACGACTGTAAAGGGGTAGCCGAAGAGGTCGCGGGTAACTGCGAAGAGCAGATTAAGGACTACGAAAAGATTAAAAACGCATCCGTAAGAATAAGAAGAAGCGTTTTGGGCGAGATAAAGGAAAAGAAGGACGGCGGGCTTTACTATACAAAACAGTTCCGGTATATGTTCAATTGCGTGCTGGACGTAAAGGAATTTTTACGGCTTGTAGAAAGCGACGAAAGAATGAAGGACTACGCCTACTTTTACAGGCAGTTCTTATCGTTCTATAAATCGATTAAGTTTTTAAGACGGTATTCAAGGAAGATTTGCCTTTCCGCAGAAGAAGACTTGTCTACGCTTGAAAGAACGGTTGATAAGGAAATTTCCGACTTAAAGCGCTATAAGCTTAAAACTGCGGAGGGGGAAGTGTTGACCTACTCCCAAGGCATAGAAAAGCGCGAAGAGCTGAAAAGAGAGATTGGGACAATTCTGAATTGCGTAAAGAATATTGAAAGCAACTTTTTCACCCTGCACGACTTTGCGGACGTTATCCGGGGGGAGAGCTATCTGGTTGCAATAGGCAAGTGTGAAAGCGTTAAAGATATATTAAGGTTTTTCTATAAAGAGACGGTAAAAAAGGCGAAACTTAAGCATAGTATGGGGTCTACGCCCTATATTAAGAGTGATTTGTTTGCACTTTGTCTTATTTTAACCAAGCTGGGCTTTAACCTTTCACCCAAGTTTTCTTTCATATTCGTGGACGAGGCACAGGACATTTCTCCCGCCGAATACGGGGTGTTAAGAGCGGTAAACGACAGGGCGGTATTCAATATTTTCGGCGATTTAAAGCAAAATATAACCCCTTACAGGGGTATAAAGGACTGGAAAGAGCTGAATTTAACGGTTTATAACCTGAGCTTGAACTACCGCAACACTAACGAGATAGTTGATTTCGTTTCAAAAAACCTTGGGATAGAGATGACCTCTATAGGCTTTGACGGGTTTGCGGTAGAGGAGATACCCGCGCGCTCCGTAACGGGCTGGCTTTCGGGCAAAAATGGGCTTAAAGCCGTTATATGCGGGGGGCAATCGTACGATAAGTACGACAGAAAAAGCTATAACAGGGTACGGGAAACCGGCAAAATTTCCAAGACAAAAATAAATATTATGACCGTTTACGAGAGTAAAGGGCTTGAATTTACCGCCGTTGCGGTGGCTGACGCGGATATGAGCGACAACGAAAAGTACATTGCGTACACCCGCGCGTTAAAAGAACTTGCTATAATTAAGGACTGATATAGTTTTAACCTTAATTTACAGGGCAATAACTGTTTTATACTTGCCACTTTTTTCCAATAGTGGTATAATGTAGAAAAATGACGGAACTACACGAAAAAGTGCGAAAAGTGAGGCATATATGGGTACTAAAAACAAAAAACCGTTGGATATGTTCGAGATTGACGGCGAACTTTTAAATGTTGTAAGCTATGCAAACTTTTATTGCAGGTTGCCCCTTTTTACGTCTTTTAAGGTATTAAACCGCGATACTGAAAGCGTTAAGGACGTAACCGTAAGCGTAAGCGGTTCTACGCCCTTAATTTTGCCCACGGAAGTGCGCGTTGAAGAAATTCCACACGAAAGCAGCGTGGAAGTCATTCCGCAAAACGTTTTAAATCCTAAATACCTTGCCGAAATAGAAGAACCCGAAAATTGTACCGTTCAAGTAAGGCTTACCTGCGCGGGAGACCCCGTTTGCACCCTTGAAGCCGTTGTTCAGGCTCTTCCCATAGACTGTTGGGGCGGGCTATCGGGCAATGCGGAGATGCTTGCAACGTTCGTAAGGCCTAAAATTGCCGACTGCCAGAAGATTTTGGCGGAAGCAGGCTTACAGCTCAAAACCTGGGGTTATTCCTCGGAATTTGCGGGCTATGCCGGTACGGATAAAAACGGCGTAAGAAACGCCGTCGCCTCAATATTTTCCGCTGTGCGCAGGCTTAATATTGATAAGGGCGAAGAGTACGACTTGTCCTCTTTAACGCGTACTGGCGACTTAACAAGGATAGTTCACGATAAAATTGCAACCCCGTTGGAGCTTGCGCTTTTCGTCGCAAGTTGCTTTGAAGCAACTAAGCTAAACCCCGTGATTGTACTCGGTAAATCGCGCATATGTGTGGGTGTATGGCTTTATGAGAGTTGTTTTTCGTCCTCTTTACAGGACGATATGCAGCTTATTGAAAAGTATATAACGGAGGGCGTAAACAACTTAACCCTTTTTGACGTAGAGGACTTGTTCGCCCACAGGAACGCAAGCTACACAACGAGTGAGGCGCACGCCCGCGCAAATCTTCAAAAGGGAGATTTGGAAACGTGCATTGACGTAAAAAGGTGCAGAATAGGCGGGCTGTTCCCCCTGCCTTTAAAAGTCAAGACGGCGCAGGGCTACGAGCTTTTGACCGACAGGCAAATTTCTTTCGACGAAAAACCTGCAGAATTTATTGACGCGGGCAAGTACGAGTACGACAAGACCGTTTCAAAGGAAGCAACCTGGCAAAGACGGCTTTTGGACCTTTCTTTAAAGAACAACCTTTTAAACTTCCGCTATTCGCGGGAGTGTTTGCACGTTCTGTGCGCAGACCTTGAGGGATTTTGCAAAAAGATTGAGGAAAAGGGTAAATTTACCCTTCTTCCCAACACGACGCCGATAACCGACGCCGTTTATTTCGGCGAAAGCAAGGGCGTAAAGAGTATGGCAGAACTCATTTCCATTGAAATGAAGGGCGGTAAACTCCGCTGTATCGCCTCCCCCGACGGACTTACGGAAATTGCTACCTCGCTTATAAGAAAGGCGCGCTCCGCAGAAGAAGAGGCGGGTGCAAAAACCTTGTACCTTGCAATGGGCTTTTTAAAGTGGAGGCAAGAGGGCGAAAAGGACGACAAGTACGCGCCGATAGCGCTTTTACCCGTAACGCTTAAAAGAATGAAATCCCAGGGCGTTTTGCTTGAAGCCGGCGAAGAATACGAGGTCAATACGACCCTGTTGGAATTCTTGAAACAGAGCTTTGGCATAGACGTCCGCGGGGTGGAGGGCAAGGGACTTTCCCCCAAGGAAATTTTGGCGGTATTCCGCGCGAAAACGGCTAATATGAAGGGGTGGATGGTGTATGAGGACGTATATCTTTCCCAGTTCACCTTTGCAAGATACGCTATGTGGGCGGACGTTAAAAACAACATAAAAAGCTTTTCAAAAAACCCGCTTATAGCTTCATTAATGACCAACTCCAACAGGCTTGGAGAGAATAAGCTTATTTCCGCTTGCGAGGACGACGCAGACCCCTGCGAGGTTTTAACTCCACTGCCCTGCGACAGCACGCAGTATTCTGCCGTGGCAGAGTCCGCCAAGGGTACGACTTTTGTCTTGCACGGCCCTCCCGGAACGGGCAAAAGCCAGACGATAACCAACATAATAGCAAACGCCGTTGACGCAGGCAAACGCGTTCTTTTCGTCGCAGAAAAGCAGGCGGCGTTGCAGGTCGTAAAAAAACGCCTTTGCGATATAGGCATAGGCGAGTTCTGTTTGGAACTGCATTCGGGCAAGTCCGCAGACAAATCTGAAATTATAAGGAACATTGAAAGCACTTTAATGCTTAAATCCGACGGAGAGTGCGACAAGTTCCCCATAGTCGGTTCAAGAATTAAAGAAACGCGCGATACCCTGCGCGCACCTTTGGATGCGCTCCATAAAAAGAGGCGTTTAGGTTTAAGCGTGTACGAGGGTATGGTCTATTACCTGCAAAACAAGAATGCGCCAGAGCTTATGAACATAGAAAGTACTTTCTACGATTCTTTGACGGCGCAAAAGCTTGAAGAGTACGAAAATATGCTTGCCACCGCGCAGGCAACCGCAAAAGAGTGTGGCGGTGTGTACCGTTCACCTTTCACTGAGGTAAAGCTTACTGAGTGCAACGAGGCTACTAAACAAGCCGTAGTCTGCTCTGCAGAGGTAGTTTTAGCTGAGCTTAAACATCTTAAAAACTATTTAGGGCTTTTCCTTGAAACCTTTAAGCAAAAGACCAGCAAATTTACTAAGCTAAAGCTTGAAAACCTTTTGGAAATTGCGGGAATACTCCGCGACGGAACGCTTAAAGCCTTTTTCGATAACGACGAAGAGGAGCTTTATAAGTTCTACAACGCAAATTTGCGCTACGACAGCGAAGTTAAACACTGGTACAAGCACTTTAAAGTGTTGCCCGATATTTCCAAATACTCAGAAGGAATTGAGGCGGAAATAGACAACTGGGGTGAAAACTACCGTTCTTCCCGTACGCTGCTTGCGGTAATTAAAAGAATTAACCGTTGCGCTTCTCAACCCGTTAAAGAAAAGGACGAGTTGGAGTGGATAAAGCGTGCCGTTGAGATTGAGAGGGCGAGGGAAAGGATACTTGCAAACACCTCTTTAAGCAATAACTTCGTAGGCTTCGGCGGAATTAACGAAAAGAAGAGGGAAGAGTTTTTAAAACCTTTTTATAACCTGCACCGACTGTGCGCGCAGACCTTTATGGACTACAATGCGGACGTATTTAACAGCGTGTGTATGGCTTCCTCCGGCGGAACGCTTAAACCGCTGATTAACGGTTTAATTTCCGCATCGGTTGCGTTCAATAAGAGCGCAGACTACTTCGTCAAGTCAATTAAGGCTGATAAGACCGCCTACGCCGACGCTGATATATTCGAAACGTACACGGCAAAATGCACGTCTTTGATTGACAATATAGATATGCTACCCGCCTGGTGCAGTTATAAGGCGACGGCTAAAAAGCTGAACGACTGCGGACTTTCCTTTATGACCGACGCTATGGAAAGCGGTAAAATTACGGGTAAGCAGGTTCTTTCTTCTTTCAGGAAAAACGTATACAGAAACTTCATTCAAACCAACATACCTGCGGACGAAAGCCTGTCTGCGTTCTCCGCAAACGTCTTGGATGAAAGCGCCGTAAGCTACTCTCAGCTGTTAGAAGAGTTTACCGCGCTCACCCGCGAAAAGATACGTTGCGACTTAATCTCCCGCCTGCCCGCGCAGGAAACCGAAGGCCCGCTTGCCTTGGAGGTTATGTCCTTCCAAAGGCAGACCAAGGGCAGTTTGAGAAGTTTGAATTTAAGAAACTTATTTGCCGAAATACCCGAGCTTTTAAAGGTAGTTGCTCCCTGTATGCTGATGAGTCCCGGTACGGTATCGCAGTATTTGCCTGCCGACCCAGAGCTTTTCGATATAGTAATATTCGACGAGGCTTCGCAGATACCCACCTGCGAGGCGGTGCCGTCGCTTGCAAGGGCAAAGAGCGCGATTATCGTCGGCGACCCCAAACAGATGCCACCGACTTCATTCTTTATGGGTACGGGTCAGGACGACGAC
Source organism: Clostridia bacterium (assembly GCA_014804995.1). Classification (GTDB taxonomy): domain Bacteria; phylum Bacillota; class Clostridia; order Christensenellales; family Borkfalkiaceae; genus Coproplasma. The sequence goes on along the minus strand of JAAUYS010000116.1, from coordinate 1,139 downwards.
CACCCCGAAGCGGAGGACTTGGAAAGCGTTCTCGAAGACTGCTTAGCCCTCGGAATACCGGAAAAGCACTTAATTTGGCACTACCGTTCCAAGCACGAAAGCTTAATTGCATTCTCTAATATCACCTATTATTCAAGCAAGCTCTGCACCTTCCCGTCGCCGGACGCCTTGGACAGCAAAGTTAAGCTTAAATATATAGAACACGGCGTGTACGAGCGCGGAGCTTCCAAGTGCAACAGAGAGGAAGCCGAAGCGCTGGTTGCCGAGGTTGTAAGACGGCTTAAAGACGAAAAGCTACGCCGTTCAAGTATGGGTATAGTAACCTTTTCAACCCCCCAACAGCTTTACGTTGAAAAACTTTTAAGTAAAGCTATTTCCAAAAACGGGCTTGAAGAAGTCGCCTACGACAGGGAAGAACCGCTGTTTATAAAGAACCTTGAAAACGTGCAGGGCGACGAAAGGGACGTTATTCTCTTTTCCGTATGCTACGGCCCCGACAGAATGGGCAGGCTCTCATTAAACTTCGGTCCTTTAAACCAGTTCGGCGGGTGGAGAAGATTGAACGTAGCCGTTTCCCGTGCAAGGGAAGAAATGATAGTGTTCTCTTCTATGCGCTACTCAATGATAGACTTGGCGCGCACGACCTCCCGCGGGGTTGCAGGGCTTAGGGCCTTTTTGGAATTTGCAAAAAAGGTCAGGACAAGCATCTCCCTAAAGAGCGAGGACGTAATAATAAACCGTCGCGGCATAGGTAAGTTTATTGCAGAAGAGCTTTCAAACTACGGCTATGACTGCCGTTGCGACGTGGGCGTATCCGACTTTAAAATTGATTTGGGCGTTCTGGACCCCAAGAATAAGCACAACTTTATTTTGGGCATAATCTGCGACGGCACGAAGCAGTTCTCGGTAAAGGACAGAGCGGTTATGCAGGTACAGACCTTAAAGCGCAACAACTGGAACGTTTACAAGCTGTATTCAATTAACTTCTTTAACAACCCCAAGCGCGAGATTAAAAAGATAAAGGAGCTTTTGGATAAGCTGACTTACGACGGTAAGCCGACTGCAATAAACTTTAAAAAGCCTTACCGTCCCGCAAAACTTGACGTTAAAGAGGCAGACCCTTCATATATTTTGAGCGG
>JAAUYS010000115.1 GCA_014804995.1 Clostridia bacterium | reverse complement strand
TAGGAAAAATTTCTATAAAACTATTGACTTATAGGAAAAAGTCCTATATAATTGAGTATGAACTAAAGAAAAAGATAAATGCAGGCATAAACGGTTTGGGCGTAGTTTTCATCATTCCTATACGCTAAAAACGGTAAATGCGGTATAAAAAGCCCCGACGGCGTGTGCCGTCGGGGTGAATTTTATTTTAAGTTAAATTTCTTCAAAAATATCGCTCATATCGTACTTGCCTGTGGGTTTGCCTATTATCCACTTGGCAGAGCGTATCGCGCCGACGGCAAACACCCTTTTGGAACGCGCCGAGTGGGAGAGGGTTATTATCTCGTCCTCACCCGCAAACATAACCTCGTGTTCGCCGACGACAGTACCGCCACGCACGGCGTGTATGCCTATCTCGTTCTTACGCTTGCCCACAATGCCGTCGCGACCGTTTACATAGGGCTTACTGTCGTTGAATGCGGAGTTAGCGCTCTCGGCAAGCATCAGCGCCGTACCCGACGGAGCGTCAACCTTTTGGTTGTGGTGTTTTTCTATGATTTCAATATCAAACTTTTCACCCAAAACTTCCGCCGTCTTTTTAACGAGCTTTACAAGCAGATTAATGCCGAGTGAGAAGTTGCCCGTCTTAAATACGGCTATCTTTTCGGTAGTTTGGTCAATGAGCTTTAAGTCGCTTTCGGTGTAACCGGTTGACGCCAAAACAACGGGAACGTTGTGCTTTACAGCCCAATTTAATTCGTCTTTTAAAACGGCGGGGGAGGAAAAGTCTATTACTACGTCAACACTCTCTTTTACGTCGTTAAACGAGGCATATATAGGGGGTAATCCGTCTTTTTTATTCAAATCAACCCCGCAAACAATACGTAAATCATCATCGTTTTCCAAGAGATTTACTATATTTTGCCCCATTTTACCGCAGATACCGCAAATTAATGCCCTTTTCATATTCCTTTAAGCCCCGCTTTTTTAATTTCCCCCCACAATATGTCCTTGTTTTTGGGTTCTAACTCGGTTAAAGGCGCGCGGGGAACGCCCGCATTGAAGCCGAGCATATTGTAACCTGCCTTAATGGGAATAGGGTTTACTTCCAAAAAGCACGCGTCCTCCAAGGGAAGCAAAAAGTCCTGTACGGCGTTGGCTTCGTCCAGCTTGTTTTCTTTGACAAGGGTGTACATCTTCTTAACGAGGGCGGGGGCGATGTTTGAAGTAACCGATATAAGCCCTGCACCGCCTATTGCAAGCATAGGCAAGTTCAAAAAGTCCTCGCCGGAGTAAAGGTCCATCTTTCCGCGGATGCGCCTCATAGTTTCTCACACCTGCGCCATATTTCCGCTTGCCTCTTTAATGCCCGCCATATTGGGAATGGATGCAAGCTTTTCAGCCGTTTCGGGCAGAATGTTTACCGCAGTTCTTGACGGCACGTTGTATGCGATAACGGGAATTTTTACCGCGTCGCAAATAGCTTTGTAGTAGTCGTAAAGCCCTTTTTGCGTACACTTGTTGTAGTAGGGGGTAACTGCAAGCACGCCGTCCGCGCCCAAGCTTTCCGCCTTTACGGAGTTTGCAACGGCCTTTTTAGTGTCGTTGCTTCCCGTACCAACGATTATTTTAATTCTTCCGTTCGCCTTTTTTACGGAGTACTTTATAACTTCCGTCTTTTCTTCCTCGGTCATAGTTGCGGGTTCGCCCGTCGTGCCGAGAACTACCAGCGCGTCAACTCCGCCGGCAATCTGGAACTCAATCATTTTGCCGAACTCTTCAAAGTTTACGCCCGTTTCGTCAAAGGGGGTAATCATTGCGGTTAAAATGCCGTTACAAAAATTTATCATAAATCCCTCGCAAAATTTTTTGCCTTAGCATATATATCTTAGTCGAAATAGTTTTTAAAAGTTACTTTAATCGAAATATCCTTTTTCTGCAAGAAGCTCGGCAAGAAGTACTGCCCCGCCGGAAGCCCCGCGCAAGGTGTTGTGTGAAAAGCCTATAAACTTGTAGTCGAAAAGGTTGTCTTCCCTGAGCCTTCCCGCGCAAACCGCCATACCGTTTTCCGTGTTGCGGTCAAGCTTGGGTTGGGGGCGGTTGTCTTCTTCAAAGTAGTGAATAAACTTTTTGGGCGCGGAAGGGAGGGCAAGCTTTTGGGGTTCGCCCGAGAACTCTTCCCAAGCCTTTAAAATATCTTACTTTTTAGGTTTCTTCTTGAACTTGACGAAGCAGGTCGCCGTATGCCCGTCGGAAACGGGTACTCTCAAACACTGCGCCGTTATGACGGGGGAGGTCGCGGGTACTATCTTTCCGCCCTTGACTTTGCCCCAGATTTTAAGCGGTTCTCTTTCGCTCTTTTCCTCTTCACCGCCGATGTAGGGGATAACGTTATCCAAAATTTCGGGCATAGTGTCAAAGGTTTTGCCCGCGCCCGATATAGCCTGATAGGTGCAGACTGCAACCTCTTTTATTCCGAATTTTTTCAAAGGGTGTAAAAGGGGTACGTACGATTGAAGGGAGCAGTTGCTCTTAACCGCGATAAACCCGCGCTTCGTTCCCAAACGCTTTCTCTGCGCGGAAATAACCTCGATGTGTTCGGGGTTTATCTCGGGTATAACCATAGGCACGTCGTCCGTGAAGCGGTGTGCGGAATTGTTTGAAACTATGGGACACTCCGCTTTTGCGTAAGCGTACTCAAGCGCCTGCAATTCGTCCTTTTTCATATTGACCGCGCAGAAGCAGAAGTCCACGGCGGAAACTACCTTTTCCATATCGTTGACCGCGTCATAAACCACTAAATCTTTAAACTTTTTGGGCATAGGTTCAGATAAGTGCCACTTTCTCACGGCGTCCTTGTACTTTTTGCCCGCCGAGTTTGACGAAGCGCAAAGCGCGGTTACGTTGAAGTAGGGGTGATTTTCCAAAAGAAGAAGAAACCTTTGACCCACCATACCCGTTGCGCCTATGACGCCGACGTTAAACTTTTTCATAATTAACTCCTCAAAAAAAGACAGCGCGTTGCGCTGTCTGAACGTATCCAAACGGCAATTAGCGCAACACTCCGGCAAAGCCGAATGACAGTCGCAAAGGTATTGACCCGTGCGCCCGACGCGGAGTAAAGGAAGTCCGCATCTCGGCGGAGGCGCCCTTTCACCGCGGTTTTAAGGGGGAATTTCCTTTAAAACTCCTTTTCCGCGGGTACTTTTGCCCGTCCGCTCCTCTAAATGCAAAAAAATTTTATCATAAAAGATGGATAAAGTAAAGTTTTTTCAACCCATTTTTTATTTGTTTATTGCAGTTACGCAACAAAAACTGTTTGACAACCCCTTAAATAATAGTGTAAAATAAGCGAGTACATTTAAAATCAAGTTCTTCGCGCTTTTTCAGGCGTAAAAGACAGTGAGATAAATTATGAAATCTGTAAAAATCAAGTTAAGTTTAATTATCGCCCTTGCGTTGGCAACGGTTATATCGCTTTGCGCGTTTCTTTTTACGACGTTAGCTAAGGCGGAAAGAAAGGTTTCCCCCAGCGGTTCAAGCATTTTCACAACCGCAGCGGGCGCAAAAATCTGGGCAAGCGACGAAAAGGAAGAGGACAACGCGCATTACACTATGTTTGCGTTAGTCAATAACGGCGACTCCGTAAATTACAGAAAGGACCTTGCCTACAACTGGATTGCAAACACTGAAAGCATTCCCGAAGGCGAGAACCCCGAAATAGCTTTCAACGGCGACGAGCGTTGGTTCAATATGACGATAGGCTTCGATAAGCCCAACGAAACCTTGGGTTTTGAAAAGTTTGTAATCACCTTTGAAAGTCAGCAGTATTACCAGACTAAGGACGGTAAGACGACTAACTATCTTATCTTTACCCCCGTTGAAGGAAACAGCGACCTTGTAGAAGTGTACGTTGCCCACAAGACCCCCGACGACGAGGATATGGATAAAGCCATCAATAACGAAACCGTTAAATCACTCGGACAGGTTTCTTACGGCAATATCAAAATAGAATTTACCGATAGCGCTAACGGCAACTACGACTTGAAGATTACTTCCGGTTCAACCGAACTTACCGGCACCGGTGATAAGGCGTTCACAAATATCGGCAAAACCTATGCTAAGCGTTCTACTTCTACTACAAACCCCGTAACGCCTATGTCTTTTAAGGCAATATTCCCCACTGAGGAAGTTGACGGCGAAGAGGTAGAAGTAAGCGGACACGGTAACGCGCTTATGGTTCTTTACGAACTCAACGGACAGAGCTTTAAGCTTGACGGCGCAAGTAAGCAGACCGACGACGGCGGTGAACACTGGGCAGGCGGTACTATCAACGACGAAACGCCCCCCGTACTCTGCCTTGATAAGGGCGTACCCTTCATTAACTACAACGGAGAAATTACTTTCGATTATACCGTAATCGACGTAGTAACTTCTTCGCCCAGCCTTACGACTTCGTACTTTATGCTTACCGATACGCAGGCAAAGGACGGCAATTTTACCCCCGTTTATAAAGAGGACGGCGGAATTTACAGAAAGGTTACCGACAGCGACGACCAGTATATGATTCCCCACGTTGCACACTATCTCCCCGTAAAGGATACCGATTACAACTCTTCCGTTTACGACGAGAATTTTGAAGTAAAGGGCGCGGTTAAGATAGTATTAAAGCTTACCGATACCACTTCCGACGGCGGACAGTCAACCTACGTTCTTTTGGACTGGTACGTTCCCGAAAATAACCTTATAAAGCTCAACGGCGACGAAAATAAAAAATATATCGCGGTTGCAACCGATAACCTCGGAGTAACGTTCGGATATACCCAAAACGGACAGAGCAACCCCGACGACAATACCTGGAAAGAAAAGGTAGCAGATTATCAGGCGGAAGTAACCGAGGCCGCACAAGATTTACAGGCAGGTAGCAAAAACTACTTCTATCTTCCTTCGGTTGAAAACCTTCTTGCAGACAACGCAACGGCTTATTCCGATTTGACTTTCTCAATCTACTACAAAGCTAACGGTTCAAACCAGCAAGCTACAAGCAAAAAGGCAAACGAGCTTTCAATCAACCTTAACAGGGTAGGCAAATACCGTTTCACTATTTACGCGAACGACGCGCAGAACAACAAGATGTACTACTTTAAGCTTAACGGCGAAGAGTGGGAAAAGGTTGAGTTTGAAACGGGCGACATCTGGAATATGTACGACGAAAAGGACGGTACCGATTTTGAAGATACCAGAAAGTACCTGCCTTGGTTCGAGTTCAACGTTGACTCCGCAGAGTTCTCAATAGAAGACCCCGATGAACAGTCGACTGCGTACGTAGGCTCTTCTTACACGCCTGACTCTTTCGATATCAACACCGTAAACTACTCTACAAGCTACGAGCTTTACCAGTTTGAAAACAGCTTATACGCTGAGGCAAACAACGGCGTTGCAATGCTGTACGAAGACTTTATTAAAAATAAAGCAACCGTATTAGACGATTACAGCAGATATTTCACCCGTATAAGAACGACCTCCTCGTTAAAGGAAGGCACGGCTGATTACGAAAAGTTTAACGACTACGGCTGGAACGGTTCTTCGTTGACCTTTACGCCCCAGTCGGATAACGCTTTCTACCTTATCGTATGCACGGTAACCAGCAAGGACACGCAGGAAACCAAGACGGCTTATATGGGTATCGCGGCCGCACCCAAGGTTGAACCCTTGCAGGGTGAGGACACCTGGGTTGAGGACAACTTGACTTCCATAATACTTTTAAGCATTGCAGGCGCTTCGCTTGTGGGAATAGTACTTCTCTTAGTAATTAAACCCAAGAACAAGGGCGACGTTGACGAAGCCGTGTTTGAGGCAAGGTCAAGAAAGAAGAAGTAATATTATTAATAATAAAGTAAATAAAGTCCGCCCGCCGAAAAATCGGCGGGCGGATATTTTATTGCAAAAATTTTTATAAAATGCTTGACAGGCGTCTGTTAAAGTATTATTATGTTATTATCATATGAATAATAGTTCATATTTAATCATATAATAATAACAGGTGAAGGATATGGCAATTTCTGAAGAAGAGTTACACGGAGCAAGGGTAAAGACGGCGCTTGCTTCTATGCCGTCGGACGGCGACATTGAAGAAATGGGTGCAAGGTTCAAGGCGTTAAGCGAGCCTTCGCGCCTTAAAATTCTGCTTGCGCTGTCCGTGGGCGAGCTGTGCGTTGACCACATAGTGGAGGCGGTGGGTGGAAACCAAAGCGCAGTTTCACACCAGCTTAAAACGCTTAAAGACAATAAAATAGTAAAGTGCAGGAGGGACGGGAAGAAAATTCTTTACTCCGTGTCGGACGCGCACGTTATGGTGATGATAGAGGTCGCAAAGGAGCATTTGAACTGCAATGAATAAGTTTAAAATAACGGGTTTGGACTGCGCAAACTGCGCGCGTGAACTCGAAGAAGAAATTTCAAAGATAGAGGGCGTAAAAGAGGCAACCGTAGACTTTATGGCGCAAAAGGTCCTGGTAGACTGCGACGGAGAAACCCTTGAAAAAGTAAAGTACTGCTGTAATCATTTTGAAGAAGTAAAGGTAGTGGAAGAAACCCCGTCCGCACAGTCCGCGCCGGCGGAGAGGGTTTACGGCGAAAAAATAAAAATAACCGGCCTATGCTGTGCCAACTGCGCCCGCGAACTTGAAGAAGATTTGAACAAAATAGACGGCGTGGAAGCTACGGTTGACTTCGTAAATATGCGCGTAGTTTTGAACGCTAATTCTTCGTCTGCAAGGGAGAAGGCGATTTACGCAATAACCCACTTTGAGGACGTAAAAATAGACGACGGCAAGGGCGAAAAGAAAAGCCCAGTAAAAGAACACCTTAAAGATATAATCTGTCTTGTAGTTGCGGTTGCGCTTTTCGTGCCTGCGCTCGTTATGGACTTGACGGGCTTTATAGAAACAAGCCTTGCCGTTAAAATAATAACCTACGTTTTATACGGGCTTGCATACCTCGCTGTGGGACACCCCGTTTTAATAAACACCGCTAAGAATATCGTAAAGGGCAAAATCTTTGACGAAAACTTTCTTATGACTATTGCCTCCGTTGGGGCGATACTTCTGGGGATTTTCGCAGGGGACGGCTTCTTTGAAGGCGTTGCCGTAATGCTTTTATATCAGCTCGGTGAGCTGTTGCAGTCGCTTGCAGTAGGCTCTTCAAGAAAGTCCATTACCAAATTAATGGATTTGAAGAGCGACACCGCAACCCTTTTAATTGACGGGGAGCAACGCACCGTTTCCCCCGAGGAACTGCGCGCGGGAGATATTATAATTATTAAGGCGGGTGAAAAAGTACCCGTTGACTGTAAAATCGTAAAAGGTCAAAGTTCGCTTGATTTAAAGAGCTTAAACGGCGAACCTGTACCCCGCGACGTAGCGGAGGGGGACGAGGCCTTGTCCGGCAGTATAAACCTTTCCGGCGTTATTGAGGCAGAGGTTATAAGGGAATACAAGAACTCCGCCGTGGCTAAAATTTTGGAGCTTGTAGAAAACTCCACCGCCAAAAAGGCAAAGCCCGAAAAGTTTATTACTAAATTTGCAAAGTATTACACCCCCGCGGTGTGCATATGCGCGGTAATTCTTGCGGGCATCGTACCCACGATAATTTGCGCGGTCAACGCATTATTCGTATGGGACGTTTACCGCGACTGGATATACAAGGCGTTGAACTTCTTAGTAATTTCCTGCCCGTGCGCGCTGGTTATTTCCGTTCCGCTTTCTTACTTCGGCGGAATAGGCAGGTGCGCCAAGTTTGGCGTGCTGGTTAAAGGTTCAACCTGCCTTGACGAGCTTGCGCTTGCAAAAACCGTACTCTTCGACAAGACGGGAACTTTAACGGAGGGCAGCTTCCATATCGTCAACTATACCGATGAAAGAACTCTCACCTTAGCGGGCGTTGCGGAAAAGTTTTCTTCCCACCCCATAGCGGTAGCTTTTAAAGATATTGCAACGGGCTTGAAAGCCGACAGCGCGGAAGAGGTAGCGGGTCAAGGTGTAAAGTGCATTTACGAGGGTAAGATATTGCTTTGCGGAAACGGCAAGCTTCTTAAAGAAAACGGCGTTGCGTGCGAAGAGCGCGAAAGTGTTTCAACGGTAGTTTACGTCGCTTACGACGGCAAGTTCGTCGGGTTCATTGAAATTGACGACAAGATTAAAGAGGGCGCGAAGGAGTGTGTTGAAGAGCTTAAAAAGCAGGGCATAACTTATACCGCTATGCTCACCGGCGACAAGAAAGAGCGCGCTAAGATAATTGCCGAAAAGGTAGGGCTTGACGGCTGTAAGGCGGAGCTTCTGCCCGACGGCAAGTTAGAGGAGGCAACCGCGCTTAAAGAGAGGGGTAAGCTCATATACGTAGGCGACGGAATAAACGACGCGCCCGTAATGACCTGCGCTGACTGCGCCGTGTCAATGGGTAAAGTGGGGTCGGATTCCGCAATAGAGGCAAGCGACATTGTACTCGTATCAGACAATTTAAAGCTACTTCCCAAGGGCAGAAAAATCGCAAAATCTACCCGCAGGCTGGTTATTGAAAATATCGCAGGCTCACTGCTCGTAAAAGCCGTTATTATGGCTTTAAGCGTTGCTATTGCGGGCTTCCCCTTAATAATTTCCGTTGTGGCGGACGTCGGCGTTATGCTTTTGGCGGTACTCAACGCAATGCGTACTAATCTAATCAAATAATTTTGACAAAAATCGACAAACGGTTGCTATTCGTTTGCCGATTTTTTCCTTATATGGTATAATGTGAAAAACAAGTGAAATCCCCCTCGTGGGCTACACTTAAAAAGAAATATTTTACGGAGGTATCTTCAATGAGTGAAGAAACGAAAGAAGAAGTAGTTGCCGAACCCGAAGTAAAGGAAGAAGTTGTTGAAACTACCGCATCCGAAGGCGAAGTTGCTACTAAAACGGAAAGCCCCCACAAAGGCTTTTTAGGCAAAGTCGATAATTTCTTCGGCATCACTAAGAGCGGTTCCAGGTACAGGGTTGAAATCGTTGCAGGTATTACCACATTTATGGCAATGGTTTACATCCTTATGGTAAACGCAGGTATGTTCCAAAATGTTATCGGCGGTGAAAACCCTTACGGCGCGTCTTACATAGCAACCGCTTTGGGTGCAGTTGCCGGCACGCTTTTAATGGCATTATTCGCAAAAATGCCTTTGGCACAGGCTTCAGGTATGGGCGTCAACGCGTTTATAGTATTTACGCTTATAATTGGCGGAACGGGTTTAACTTACGCTAACTGTATGGTATTTACGCTTTTGGACGGCGTTATATTCTTGCTTCTTACCGCAACCGGTTTAAGACAGAAGATTTTTGAAGCTATTCCCGCAGGCGTAAGACACGCAATTCCCGTAGGTATCGGTCTGTTTATCGCGTTCATCGGCTTCCAGCAGGCAGGCGTCATAATCAACGAAGATTCAACTCTCGTTACGTTTGCTTCGTTCAATGTTCTTTCCGAAACCTGGACCTGGGGTAGCGTTATCGCTCCGTTAGTAGCTCTTATCGGCGTTATTGCAATTGCAATTATGGCTAAAAAGAACGTAAAGGGTTCAATTCTTTGGGGTATTCTCGGTTCAGCGGCACTCTACTATATCTTTGCAGGTATAGGCTACGGCGCAGGCGACGATGCTTGCAAGAAGATTTTCGACGGCATCACCATTTCAAATCCTTTCGACGCATTCGTCGCTTGGGGTAAGGATTCCGCAGGCGTAGTATTCTACGAGGGCTTTAACTTTGATACTTACTTCGCTATCGGCGGACACAACGCAGGTACTTTGGTAGTTCTTCTCATTACTACCGCGCTTTCACTCTGTATGATTGATATGTTCGATACTATCGGTACTTTGTACGGCGCTTGCGCTAAGGGCAACCTCCTTGACGAAAAGGGCGTTCCCCTCCGTATGAACCAGATGATGCTTTCCGACGCTATCGCAACCTGCGTGGGCGCAGTTGCTGGTACTTCTACCGTAACCACCTTCGTAGAATCTTCTTCGGGCGTTGCGGCAGGCGGTAAGACCGGTTTTGCTGCACTCGTTACTGCAATTTGCTTCTTTATAGCAATGTTCTTATCACCCATAGCACAGCTCATTCCCAGAAGCGCAACCGCAACCGCACTTATCTGGGTAGGCGTACTTATGATGACCTCCGTTACCAAGGTTAAGTGGGAAGATGCAGGCGAAGCTATCGTTGCTTTCCTTACCTTCATAGTAATGGCACTCGGTTACAGCATTTCCAAGGGTATCGGTATCGGTATCATTGCTTACATTCTCGTTAAACTCTGCACCGGCAAAGTTAAAGAAGTCAGCATCGCTACCTGGATTATCGGCGTACTCTTCCTTGCAACCTTCATTTTAACTTAATTTAAAGTTAAAAAAATTTATCGCCCCCGCTTGAAAAAGCGGGGGTTTAATATTATAATAAAACTATCATTACATATGAGGTGTACTATGTTAGAGAAATATATAGCCGTTGCAAAGGGCGATAAAAAGGCGGACTTGGTTTTAAAGAACGCAACTTACGTTGACGTTTTTTGCGGAAAGATAAGAAAGGGCGATATCGCCGTCGTCGGCGAGAAGATAGTGGGGGTAGGTAAGTACGAGGGCAAGGAAGAAATCGACTGTTCTAAATTGACCGTACTGCCCGGCTACATAGACGGCCACGTCCACATTGAAAGCTCTCAGCTTTCCCCCGAGGAGTTTGCGTCCTTAATAGTTCCCCGTGGTACTACGACCATAATCGCAGACCCGCACGAGATTACAAACGTCTGCGGTACGGCCGGTTGCGAGTATATTTCCAAGGCTTCCCAAAACGTTCCGCTTGACGTCAAGTTACAGCTTCCGTCCTGCGTTCCCGCAACGCCGTTCGAGACGAGCGGTGCAATCTTAAACGGCAAGGACACGGCTAAGAACATAATAAAAGATTACATCTTCGGTCTGGGCGAATTTATGAATTACCCCGGCGTCATAAACTGCGACCCTGACGTTATTAAGAAGTTAGAGTCCGCGCATACTGCGGGCAAGGTTATCGACGGACACGCCCCCGCAGTTTACGGCAACGATTTAAACGCGTATCTTTGCGGTGGCATAACTACCGACCACGAGTGCGTAACGGGCGACGAGATAGAAGAAAAAATTTCAAAGGGAATGTACGTGCATATCAGGCACGGCTCTTCAACGCAAAACCTCGGCAATGCAAAGCATATGACTGACGCGAACTTCCGTCGCTTTATTCTCTGCACGGACGACAGACACGCATTCGACTTGAAGGACAAGGGACATTTGGACGACGCTTTAAGAAAGCTGGTCGCGTCCGGCATTGACCCCGTGCGCGCCGTAACCTGCGCCACCTTAAACTGTGCGGAGTGCTACAACCTTAAATGGAGGGGGGCTATCGCGCCTTTCTATCTTGCGGATTTGGTAGTGGTGGAAGATTTGAGAGCTTTCAACGCAAAGTACGTATTTAAGAACGGCAAGCTCGTCGCAAAGGACGGCAAGCCACTTTTTGATACGTCAAAACGCTATCTTCCCAAAAGCGTTTTAAACACCGTGCATTTAAAAGACGTCAAGCCAGACGACTTCAAACTCACCTTAAAAGGCACTAAGGCAAAGGCAATGACGATTGAGCCGGGTGGTGTAGTTACGGGATGCGAAATAGTTGAAGTGGAAAGCAAGAACGGCGACGTCGTTTTAGAAAATACCGACCTTTTAAAGCTTACCGTTGTAGAACGCCACAAGCTGACGGGCAATATCGGCAAAGCGCTGTTTAAGGGATACGGCTTTAAGGGCGGGGCTATGGGCATAACCATTGCGCACGACTCGCACAATATAATACTCCTCGGCGACGATAACGAAAGTATGGCAAAAGCGGCTAACCGACTTAAAGAGATAGGTGGCGGTATGGTAGTCGTAGATAAGGCTAAGGGGGAAGTACATTCGCTTACCCTTGATATAGCGGGGCTTATGTCCTCCCGCGATGCAGACGGCTTACAGCGCGACAGTAAAGCGCTTATAGAGCTTGCCCATTCAATGGGTGTCAAGCGCGAGTATGAGGCGTTTATGTCGTTAGCGTTTTTATCGCTTGCGGTAATACCCAAATTAAAAATTTTGGACACTGGACTTTTTGACGTAGAAAAGTTTGCGTTTACCGACATCAACGCGTAAATGTATAAGCCCGACGGCGGATGCCGTCGGGCTTAATTAATCTAAAAAGTTTTGCGCGCCCATAATTAAACCGAGCCTAAAACCATGTTTAAAATATTCGTCTGCTGTCATTGCTTCCATACCGCCCATCGCAAGTTGCAAGTCAAACACTGTTTTATACTTATCTTCGGGGGATAACTTCTCGCAAAGTTTATCAATTATTTTGTCAAATTTATCGCTGTTTTCTTGGTATTCTTCAATATTATGCATTAGAATGCCGTCCATATAACAAGTTGCGTTGCCTGCAAGTTCAAGTATTAAAGATTTAAACATAATTTACCTCTTTTGTTTTTAAATATTATATACCCCATTACGGGGTATGTCAAGTTTTTTACTTCAAATTGAGGTAAAATGTATTTATGAATAAGTTTTCAGAAAGATTAAAGCAACTGAGAATAGAAAAGAAGTTAAGTCAAAAAGAATTGGCAACAATCTTAGAGGTAGACCAGCGTTCGGTAAGTAATTGGGAAAAAGCTGTGCGTGAACCAGACTATGCAATGCTTATAAAAATTGCTGACTATTTTGAAGTGTCCGCAGATTACTTATTAGGACTTGAAGATTAAAAGTCTTCCCCTTGGGGGAAGATGTCGCAACCGCAGGTTGGGACAGATGAGGCAGTGCTTTAAACAAATTTTTATATGGGCTTTGACTACAATAAAAAACTGAATAACTTTTCCAAATCACTAAGAAAGCAAATGACGAGAGAAGAAAAACATTTATGGTACGATTTTTTAAAGGAGTTGCCCGTAACTGTTTACCGTCAAAAAATACTTGGTGATTATATCGTTGACTTTTATTGTGCAAGTGCAAAACTTGTAATTGAAATAGACGGTTCACAACATTATGAAGAAGATAACGAGTTGCGGGATTTGCAACGTGATAATTATTTAAATTCACTTGGGTTGACTGTTTTGCGCTACTCTAACAGGGACGTAAACGAACGGTTTAAAGACGTTTGCAACGATATCTGCAAATACTTGAATATTTAGGCAGAGAATATTACCTCATTCGGCTTACCCTCATTTCACTACGGGCAAGCCACCTTCCCCCAAGGGGAAGGCTTTTTTAATGTTATAAAAAAACCCGTGGTGCAAAAAACACTACGGGGTTTTAACCGATTAAACTTCGTTTATAAATAATAAGGCGGGAATTTTCTTTTTAAATTCCAATATTTTACAAAAAAGAATTTTACTTATCTTTTAAATTATAGTAAAATAAATAGAGTATATAAAAAAACAAGGTTTTTATTATGGGACTTTTAAAATTCATAATGGGTGCGGACAGCCGTAGCGCCCTGAAAAAGCTGAATAAACTTGCAGATAAAGTTGAAGCTCTTGACAGCAAATACTCCGCAATGGACGATAAGGAGTTAAAGAACCAGACGCAGGTCTTGAAAGAAAGACTTAAAAACGGCGAAACGCTTGACGATATTCTTTTTGACGCGTTCGCGGCGTTCAGGGAGGCAAGCTGGCGTGTTCTTAAAATGAAGCACTTCCACGTTCAGATTGTCGGCGGTATCTGCCTTCACCAGGGACGTATAGCCGAAATGAAAACGGGTGAAGGTAAAACCCTCGTTTCTACCTTGCCCGCATACTTAAACGCGCTTACCGGCAAGGGCGTTCACATCGTTACCGTCAACGACTACCTTGCAAAAAGAGACGCAGAGTGGATGGGTAAAGTCCATAAGTTTATGGGGCTTACCGTCGGCGTAGTCGTTCCCGGTATGGACGACGCCGAAAAACAAAAGTCCTATCAGTGCGACATAATCTACGCAACCAACAACGAGCTTGGCTTTGACTATCTGAGGGATAACCTTAAAACCTCTATCCCCGCAATGGTTCAGCGCGAGCTTAACTACTGCATTATCGACGAAGTCGACAGTATCTTAATAGACGAAGCGAGAACCCCCCTTATCATTTCGGGAAGAGGTGGAGAAAGCTCAAAACTTTACGAGGACGTGGACAAGTTCGTTCGCAATCTTTCGGGCGGTTTTGACGACGATAAAAAGGAAGCCGAAAAGAAGATACCTTCCAGAAGAAAGAAAGAACTTTCCGAAGAAGACAAAATCGCGCAGGAGAACTTGCAGAAAGTTATTGAAGAAATGGAGAACTGGGACTATATTATCGACAGAAAGGATAAGTCCGTAACCATTACCGAAAAGGGCGCGGAAAAGGCTGAACGCTTCTTCAACATTAAAAACCTCGGCGATATCGAAAACGCTGATTTAAACCACCACATTCAACAGGCGTTGAAGGCGCACGAACTCTTCCATAACGGTGAGGAATACATCGTTTCCCCCGAGGGAGAAATTCTTATTGTAGACGAATTTACAGGCCGTGTATTGAACGGCAGAAGATATTCCGACGGACTTCACCAGGCAATAGAAGCAAAGGAAAAGGTTAAGGTTAAGGAAGAAAACAAGACCCACGCAACGGTAACGTTCCAGAACTATTTCCGCCTTTACTCAAAGCTTGCAGGTATGACCGGTACGGCTATGACCGAAGAGGA
Source organism: Clostridia bacterium (assembly GCA_014804995.1). GTDB lineage: Bacteria > Bacillota > Clostridia > Christensenellales > Borkfalkiaceae > Coproplasma. The sequence continues at coordinate 366 of JAAUYS010000115.1, read as the reverse complement.
CGAGTTCAGAACTATTTACTCTTTGGACGTTGTGCCTATCCCCACGAACCGCCCCGTACAGCGTATCGATTACGCAGATATGATTTACTCAACCGAGGACGGCAAAAAGAGAGCTATCGTAAACGAAGTAGTCGAGCGCCACTCAAAGGGACAGCCCGTGCTTATAGGTACGGTAACCGTCGAGAAGTCGGAAGAGATTTCCCGTCTGCTCAGACGTAACGGCGTAAAGCACAACATCTTGAACGCTAAAAACCACGAGCGCGAAGCTGAAATAGTTGCACAGGCAGGCAGATTCAACGCCGTAACCATTGCAACCAATATGGCGGGCCGTGGTACCGATATTTTGCTTGGCGGTAACCCCGAGTA
>JAAUYS010000114.1 GCA_014804995.1 Clostridia bacterium | reverse complement strand
TGCAAGCACAACCTTTTCGGAAGAATATTCCGCAACTCCCTTTACGCTTCTGAAATATCCGCCGAACGCGGGAACGACGGAAAAAGATTTGAGCGTATCCGCGCCCAATTCCTCCAAAATCTGTTCTAAAATCTTCATATGATAGAATATGACCCCGCCCCCGCGGATATTCTTAACGGGCAGGGTGCAAGAATGCGCGCACTCCCGCAAAATCAACCTTTTATTACAAAATTAGATATTAATTTTAAAGGAGCGTAATTTATAATTGTCTGCACCCGGTAAAGGAGGGCGCTATGGCTAAAAAGATTTTCGTAACAAGTTTTAAAGGCGGTACGGGCGTAACCACATTCTGCGTGGGGCTTGGGCGCGCTTTAAGCAGGCTGGGCGAACGCACGCTTATAGTGGACGGCGATTTCAGAAGCGGGTGCGCGCTGATTATGGGAGAGTGCAAGGACTTGCAGGTATACACCCTTGCCGACTACGAAAAGGGAGCTTGCCGCGCAAAACAGACCTTGGTATTCCACCCGCAAGAGAGTAATCTTTGTTTCTCGTCCTCGGTAGGGCTTACGGATTTCAGGTTTGCAAGTCAGGCGGTAACCGATTTGGACGGGCTGTTCGACTATATTCTGTTGGATAAAATTGCGCCCGACGTTTCCGACGGGGCGATAATAGTAACCGAACCTTACGCCCCCTCTATTAAGAGCGCGGACTTCTGCCGTTCCGCGCTTGCCGACAACGGGTTTAAAGACATCTCCCTTGCGGTAAACAAATTAAACGGCGGGCAGATTATTGACGGCGACGTTATGACCGCCTGTGAAATAGCAACCCTTTTACACCTGCCGTTAAAGGCGGTAATACCCGAAGATTTAACCGTTTCCTCCGGCAAGTGCAAACCGCCCACTTTAAAAGCCTTTAAAACTTCCGCCGAATGCATAACGGGCAGGCGCGAGGACTACTGCAACGTTTTAAAGGGCTACGGCGGGCTGAACGGGATAATTAAAAGAAAGATGAGGGAAAAGATATGAAGAGTACCGCTATACTTTTGGAAAGAGAGGATATGCCCGACTTTGAGCGGGAAATATTTTTAAAGGACTTACAAAAGGTTACCGAAGAATACTTTGAATGCGAAGGTCAGACCGCACTTGAAATAACGAGAACGGAAGAAGGCTTTTTAGTCTGCGTGATATTCAACGCAAGAAGAATAAAATCATTAAAACGCCCGATATAAAAATTCCCACCCGCGCCAATCAGCGCGGGCGGGTCGTCTTTTACGACATATCAGCCTTTATCATATCAACCGCTCTTTGCAGTTCTTCGTCGTTCGCCGTTACAAGCCAGTCTGCTTTTACTGTTCTGCAACCGTCCTCTTCCGTTACTCCTCTGCCGTGAATGCAAGTGCCGTCGGGCCAGTAAATCTGTGCGGTGGTCAGCTTCAACGCCTCGCCCGTCTGCCAGTTGACGAAGGTAGTCTGCATAATGCCCTTACCGTAGCTTCTGCGCGTACCCATTTCTCCCTTTGCCCAATCAAGGAAGCCGTCCGAAAAATCAGACAGGAATACGTTCTTATACTCCAACGAGCCGTGGCTTATCAGTGCGCCTATAAGCGCCTCGGACGCGCTTGCCGTTCCCGAGTTTGCAAGAACGTACACTTTTGTGCTTGTCGGCACTAAGCTTGCGTCCTTCTGTTTTATGCAGTTGTAAACTTCCTTTCTGCCGTTGCGGTATTCCGCAGTCATAGCGACGTAAGTTTGGTTACTCATTGCAGAGGTGAAGTATCCCGCCATTTCCTGCATAACGGAAACGTAACCTCCTCCGTTATTTCTTAAATCGAGAATTAACGTAGTGCAATGCTCTTCGTTAAACTTCTCCAAAAGCAAGCCGAACTCTTTGCCCGCAGTACCGAAGAACTGCGCCATAGAAAAGTACGCCACGCCGTCGGGCAGGTAAGGTATTTCCCTACCCTCGGCTTTTGCAACAGAGTGCAATTCTCCGTCGTCGGTAAAGGTCGGCGTCCAAGCCGAGTTGTTGGTAGCCATAAACATATAGCTCTCGTTGTAAATCTGCTTTTCTACTTTGTAGACTTCTCCCTCCGAGCCGAGAAGGGTAAAATCAACGTTCGCGGGGATGGGGTCTATAAATTCGGACAGGGCGTCCTCGCCTTCGAACGTAACCTCGTTACCGTCGTAAATACCGCCCGTTAAGATATGCCCGACTTTCATTCCCGCGGCTTCGGCAGGGGAATTACCGACTACCAGCATAAGCATAAACCCGCCGTCGGGGCAAGGGGTGTTCTCCCCCTCAACGTAGCTGTAAGAAAAACCGACGCCCGCTCTCACACCCGAATTTTCTTTTACGAGCGCCGCGTACTCCTCCGCCGAATAATACTCGGAATAAATGTCAAGTCTGTCTGCGATTTCGTAGAGGGAAAGCTCGTCAAGTCCCTCCTCGTTAAAGTCGTCGTAATAATAGTAATTGTTCTTAATAGTCTTTAAAACCCAGCTTTTGGAATCGAGCGCGCACCCGCCTAAAAACGCAGTGAACGCAATTATTAAAACTGCGGTTAAAGCTATTATAATTTTAATTAAGTTACCCGCACGCAGGGAATGCGCACGGGGTAATAAAGAAATTTCTTCTTCCATTTTAAAAGCCTCATTTCAAAATATAAAGATAGTGCAGAAGTTTAAAAGTTACCGCCTGAGAGAAGTTGCTTAAATCAAGCCCCGTCTGGCGTTTAATATTTTTAAGTCTGTAAATAAGGGTGTTGCGGTGCATATACAGCTCGCGCGAGGTTTCGGATACGTTCATACCGCACTTTAAAAAAGTTTCGCAAGTTTCCATCATTCCCTCGTCCTCGAAAATTTTTGCGAACTTTTTCATCTCGAAGCCGGACGTAAGCATTTCCCTGACTGATTTCGGCAGAGAGGCAACTACCTCTTCAAAATTGATTTCAGAGGGGTCGTTTGCGTCAAAAAACCTGTTTACTTCAAGCATATTAGGCACTCTTTGCAGATTTTCGCCTTCTTTTACGGCACTTTCAACAAAAGAATTTCCTTTCATATTCTAAGCTCCTTACGCCTATTATAGCAACAAAACGCCCGTTTTGCAATACTTTTTTGAAAAAGCGGGGATAAACGGGCTGTATTTAAATGAAAAAACGGGGCAAACTTATATAAAATAAGTATTTAAAACGGCAAAAATTTTATGCTTAAAACTGCGTTAAAACACACATATATGGCACTCAACGGGGTTTTTTGCGGTAAATTCCGACCTTAGCGGGAAAATTTTTTTCACAAAATGAAAATAAATACCGCTTTTTTGCCTGTTTTAAAGTTTGCAAATGATAACAACGCACAAATTTAGATTAAAAAGGGCGGTTATATTCTTGACATAATTTTATAAAAGGTTTAAAATGTACATTACATAAACATTGTGAAAAAAGGTAAGTTCCGCTTCTTTTTGCGGAATTTACAATTTATTATTCGGAGATGTACATTATGGGAAATCAAAACAAAACGGAGAAGCGTCCCCACAAGCTGGTGGCAATGATAACTTACATTATAGCTCTCGTGGCGATGCTCCTTGGCTTATTCTTGCCCTTCTGCAATATAGCGGGAGTTGAAGGCACGGACGCTATCTGGGCTTTCCAGTTACCCCAGGCTTTAAACGCAATTATTCCCATTGAAGGATTGAACGGAGTAGGTCCTGCTCTAACGTATTCTTTCCCCGTTACGTTCAACGGCTTGATTGAAGGCGGTTTCGATTTAGGCGCACTCTTTACCCTTCTCTATGCACTCACGGTGCTTGCAGGACTTTGCGCGCTTGTTCCCGCAATCATAAATACGTTCAGCAAGAAGAGCAGAAAGAACACCGCTTTAAAGGCTGCAAACTTTATCGAAGTTCTTGCATTCCTCTTCACTTCTATCTTCGTATTCATTCAGCTTACCAAATTCAGCTTTGGCGATATCGAAGGCTATCAGTGGAGCTGGTCGCTTCTTGCGGCATTCGGCGGTACGCTTTTAATGCTTATCGTTCAGGCAATCTTCTACAGAAAGGGCAGCGGACTTATCAAGTTCCTCCTCTTCGTGCTTTCAACACTTGCGGTACTTCTTTGCGTGTACGATTTGGGCGTTTTAATTCCCGCCCTCAAACCCTCGCTTGACAAGATGACCGGCGACCTCGGCAACGGTTTGTATTCGCAGTTAATCGGTATAGCTCCCGTAGTTATGTTCTTCTGCGGTGGCACGTTTATGTCAAGCATCACCCTTTCACAGGCAATCGAGTTGCTTGAACCCGTAGACGCAACGTTATTTATCTTTGCATTTATCGTATCGTTCGTCGCTCTCATAAACTTCCTTTTGGATACTATGGGAATGGGCAAGAACACCAAGAAGTTTATGCTTGTAAGCAACATCGTAAGGTTCTCTTTACAGCTTGCGCTTGCAATCGTATTAATCATTCTTCCCTTCTGCACCGAAAACGCTACGCTCGGAATTATGGCAATCGTGCTTGCAATTCTTTCCGCGGCTTCCCTTATTATCAATATCTTCCGTCTGGTTGCACTCAACGCTAAGCGCAAGAAGATTCACAAGGCAGTTCAGGAAGAGAGAGAAAAGGCTATTAAAGAGGCTAACGGCGAAGCACAGCCCGCCACGCAAGACCCCGTTTATGACGAGCCTGTTATCTACCACGAACCCGAAGAAACTCCCGTGTTCGCAGAAGAACCCCAGTCGGTTTACAGCCCCGTTATTTACAACGGTCCTATCGACGAGTTTATTAAAACTCTTTCAACCGAACAGAAGGTTGAATTCTCCAGAGTATTCCTTGAACGCCAGAACGGCAACCTGAACTATATCCCCAACTACAACGTAGGCGGAAAGAACGATAAGTTCTTCAACAGCGTATTCATCTACTTTGCAAGGTTGCGCAATATAGTTTCGGACGGCATCATCAACAAGATGTACGAATACAAAAACTTAATGGACTAATAATTAACGCCCGCTAAGCAAGCGGGCGTTTTTCTTTATCAACAAAACAAAAGGTCTTTCGCTTGAAAGACCTTTTTTAATGCAGTTTTATATATACCCTGAGTCCGCCGTCCTCCCGCTCTATCTCGCCGAGGCAGACGCTTTTAACGATGTACATTCCCCTTCCGCTCTCCGAAAGAACGTCAGGCAGAACGGGGTGCAGGTTTACCTTTTCCGCACCGGAGGACAACACGGTTATTGAAATCTTGCCGTCAAGAATTTCACCCTTGAATACCGCCGTCTCTCCGCTGTGGATAATGCAGTTTGAAATGAGTTCGGAAGACACAAGCCTGCTTGCAAAGATGTCCTCTTCCGCCACTTCCCGCTCCCTTAAAAACTCGGCAAACGTCCTGAGGCTTGCGTTCATACTGTTTAAGTTTTCGACCTTGAACGAAATCATAACGTCAACGCTTCCTTTAATTTTTCGACAATCTTTCTCTCCGCGCGGGATACGAACATCTGGCTTACGCCTAAAATTTTACCTACCTCCGCCTGAGATTTACCCTGAACGTATCTTAAAGTTATTACCTGCCTTTCGGTAGGCTCTAATTTAGCTATTTCCGCCTTTAACGCCTCTGCGTCCTCAAAGCTTTCAAAGGTGTCCGTGTCGGAAGCTATCACGTCGTACAAGGGCGCGTCCTTCTCCCCGTCGTCCCCTTTAACGCGCGTGTCAAGGCTTACGGGGGTACGGCATTCCAAAGCTTCAATAATAAGCTCTTCGGAGTACCCCGTCTTTTCGGCAAGCCAGCTTACGGTGGGTTTTACGCCGTTAAGTTTGTAGTACTCGTTCGCCTCTTCACGCACGCGCGCAGAAACGGTATAGACCCGCCTCGGCAGGCGCACGGAGCGCGAATAGTCGCGGAAGTAATTCTTAATCATACCCGTTATGGTAGGGGTTATGTACGTGGTGAACTGGTTGCCTAAATCGGGGTCGAATTTTTCAACCCCCGCAATTAAGGCTTCCGACGCGACCTGATACAAATCGTCGTACTCCACGCCCCTGCCCGAAAACTTTTTGGCAAGAATTTCGGCAATATTAAGATAGTTTTCTACAAGCCTGTTTCTTATATTAACGTCGTGCGTTCTTCTGTATTGACGAAACAGCTCGTTTGCCTCGTTCTGCTCCATCATAACTTCAACGCAACTCTTTCTATTATATCCCCGCGCCTTTTAATATCGCATTCTTTAACAAGGGCTGAAATGAGCGCAAGCGAAAGCTCGTTCTCCCCCTCTTTGGGAGTACCGCCCTCGCCGTAGACGGTGCAACCTACTTCTTCACCGCTAAATACTGCGGTTACGCTATCGAACCCGCAATTCTTTAAAATTATTGCGCTCTCCGTTACGCAGACCTTAAAGTCCTCCGTATCGTCAACGTCAAGCCCGTGCGCACTGCACACCGCCCCGCAAACGAGGCGTAAAGCCGTCATATACTCGCTGTCCGCAAGGTTGAATTTAACGGTAAACTCTTTCATTGACGTATCTCCATAAGGGTATTGAGCGCGCATATGTCGAACAGTTTTTTCACGTTGGGGCGCACCCTTTCAAGCACCATTTTATTGCCGTCCGCCTTTAACTTTTTGAAAATTTTAACGAACGTGCCGAGCGTTGTGCTGTCAATAAAGGTCAGCGCGGAGCAGTCGAAGGTTACGTCCTTTTTGTCGTGTTCGTACGCGGTTGAAACCTGAGCGTAAAAGTCCTCGCTCGTGGCGGCGTCAATTTCGCCGGAGAGTGAAAATACCAATTCTTCGTCAGCCGAAAGAAGTTTAACCTGTTGCATATTTTAAATACCTACTTTTTTCTTATTTTATTTATAACCCTTAAAAGCCCTTAAAAAACAGGCTTTTTTAAGTTACGGCATAAAACGGCTTTGAAATACTTTGCCGTTCAAATATCCGAGGGCGCCGTCAAATTTAAAAATAAGCTGTTTTGAAACAAGGCGCTGCCTTTTTGCGCCGTATTTTTTGTTCAGCTCTCTGTCGCCGTACTTTTCGTCGCCCAAAACGGGGCAACCTATATGTGCCGTGTGCGCACGTATCTGGTGGGTTTTACCCGTATGCAGAGTTACTTCCACAAGCGCAACATCCCCGCGCTTTTCTAAAACGTGATACTCGGTTATTATCTTAACCGCGCCAGTAAAGGGCTTGTCCGCAACCTTTACGAAAGAACTTTTTTCGTCTTTTACAAGATACGCAGTTAAAATATCTATGTCCTTTTTAAAGTTGTTTTTGCAGAGGGCAAGATAAACCTTTTCAATCTTCCGCTCTTTAAAGGCGTTTAAAAGTTCCTCTTCCGCCACCTTGTTTTTAGCAAAAACTATAAGCCCCTGCGTATTCCTGTCAAGGCGGTGTACGGCGTAATACTCTCCTCGCCCGTTAAGCTCAGACAAAAGCCCCGCCGTCTCCACGCCGGAGTGCTTGTCCGCAATCAAAATATTATCGTCCTCGTAAATAACGTCGTGGCTTAAAAGCGCTTCTTGTTTTGGCGTAGTGTAATAGGTAACCTCGTCCCCCGCCTTTAACGCAACGTTATTTGCTACCCTTACCCCGTTGACCTTTACGTCCCTATTTCTTAAAAGCGTGCTTAATGAGAACGAGCCTTGCGGGTACGTCGCGTCGGTAAATTCTTTTAAGTTGGTATCGTTTTGCACGGAGTAAGTTTTCATTTATTAAACCCAAATAAATATCAAATGCACGAGGTACGCGCCGATAAACGCCATTACAAGCTGAACGGCAACGCACTTTAAAGTAAATTTAAGCCCTACCTCTTTGCAAGAGGCGGAAAACGCCGATATACAAGCGGGGCATAAGAGCATAAACGCGCACACCGCAAGAGACGACGCAAGCGAAAGCCCCGTACCTAGTGGCATAAGCATAGCCACGGTTGAAGCCACGTTTTCTTTGGCAACGAACCCGCACAGCACCGCATAGGCAATGCGCCAGTCGTCAACTCCCATAGGGTAGAACACCGGCAACAGCACTTTGCTTATGTGCGCAAGCATACTTTCGTCCGCGCCGACGTAGGCAAAAGTAAACGAAAAATGCGAAAGTACCCAGGAGATTACGCAAAACAGCATAATCACGCCCGCTACTTTAATTATAAACCCTTTAAGGTAAAAACACAACTTTATTGCAACGGCTTTAAGGTTGGGCAGGGTTATGGGAGTAACTTCGGACAAAAGTCCCTCCTTACCGCCCTTAATTAACAGGGAACATATAAGCGATACTGCCACCCCCGCAAAATAGAAGCAGGTAATAACGGGGAAGGGGTTTTCAAACAGCGGGGATAAAAATGTTAAAAATACCGGCAGTTTTGCACCGCAGGGAATAAATGGCAGAATTGCTACCGTTCGCTTTTGCGCACTGCGCGTAGAATACCCGCGCGTAGTCAGAATTGCAGTTGCCGTACACCCGAAGCCAGAGGTTAATGAAAACGCAGTTCTTCCGGACAGGTTTACCTTTTCAAAAAGTCCGTCCGTTGCAAAGGCGAGTGCGGAAGTTATTCCGCTTTCGTCAAGCAAGGTCAAGAAAAGATAGAGTATTGTAATTTGCGGAATAAACGAAAACACACTGCCTGCACCGCCGAGAACACCCTCCGCAACTAAGGATATAACCGCCTCCGACTGCATATGCGAAGTTACCGCGTCGCACAGCTTTACGCAGATTAAATCTTCAACAAGGTCCTTTAAAAGCGCGCCGGGCATAATAGGGTGAAACGCCAAAAAGAACATAGTAATAATTGAAAGCACGAAGAACGCCAGCGCAAAATAGCGGTTATAAAATAGCTTATCCGCCTTAGATACCTTTAAATTACCGCCCGAATAGCAGTCGGCTAAATTCAACTCCGACTTTTCGGCGGTAAAATCAAACCCGTCGTAAATAAGTTTTTTAAGTTTTTTGGGCGGGCATACCAAAACCGGCACACCGAGGTGGCGGGAAAGCTTGTCAATATCGATACTTCCACCCCGCCTTTTTAAATATGCAAGCTTGGTAATATATACAACCGTCTTTACACCGCTTGCAATAATCTGCTTCGTTAAGTTAAGGCTGTTTTCAAGGGTCAGCGCGTCAACTACGTTTATTACGAGGTCGGCAGACATCACCTCTTCTATTGCGGAAACCTCCTCCATAGAATACGGTCTGAACGCGTACGCCCCGGGAACATCCACGAATGTTACGCCTTTAACCGTCTTTCTTGCGGGCGAAGTAGTTACGCCGTGAAAGTTACCAGTCCTTAAACTGCTTTTAGTAAGCGCGTTGAAAAGCGTGGTCTTGCCCGCGTTGGGGTTGCCCGCAAGAACTATCTTTTTCACACTTCCACCTCTATTTTTTTGGCAAGCGATTTCCTTACCCCCACGCGCACAGCATTGCAGGAAATTAATACACTGCCTTTAAATAATGAGTAACTTAAAACTTCAACGGTTTCCCCCACTGCAAGGCCGAGGGATAACAGCCTTTCAAGCGCACTGCCAGTAAGGTCAATCCTTCTAATTTTTGCGACTTCACCCATTTTCAAATCAAAAACGTTCATAGAATAACCTATGAACGCTCGTCCCGTTTAATGTCGAATTATTAATTTAATCGTCGGATAAAATTTGCTCTATATTAATTAGAGTTTTGCGCATATTTTTAAGAACGGTTTTTATGTTCTCCTTTTGCTCTGCCTTAACCTCCTCATTGCTTTCCCATTTTTCGCAACAGTTATCCCACGATATATTATGTTTTCTGATTTTCCACGGTATTTCTTGATTTTTGCAATGCCCTTCAAGCAATCTACTATAAGAAGTACTACCTTTAATATAATGTTGCATAAAATGTTTGCAGTTTCTGCATATACTTTTCTGTTCCATAGCAATTTAAATTATATATGATTTAAAATCATAAGTCAAGTATTTTATGATTTGTAATCATATAATATTGTTATGGCGAATTTAGAATTAATAAAAAGCAGATTAAAAGAAGCTATACAGCAAAGCGGTATTTCACAAACCAAATTAGCGGAAATGCTTTCCGTTTCACAGTCTTGTGTTGCGCATTATGTTAAAGGCGACATTTTACCCCGCATTGATAAGTTTGCATACCTTTGCGAAATACTTGAAGTTGACCCAGCTTATCTTTTAGGCTTGGAAGATTAAATATTGTAAGATACACGAGATTCTTCACTGCGTTCAGAATGACAAGTGTGAAAAAACCGTTTCTGTCATTCTGAGGCTTGCCGAAGAATCCCGCATTTTTTACCGCATATAAAACCGCCGTGCGCATTTTTTGCGCACGGCGGTTATTCTTTATTAAATTACTTTCTTACCAAAGTCAAGGTTACTTCTTCGCCGTTGACGTTCTGGGTCTTGGTAAAGCCGTCTGCCGTGCCTTCTGCAACCTTTTGGGCAAGCACGTCGGGCGCGAATGACGCCTTCTTTAAAACTTCAAGCGCTTTGCCGTTCGCCTTATAGTAGACCTCTATTCTGTCGGTTACTTCAAAGCCCGCTTCCTTTCTCATATTCTTAATTTTGGAAACGAGTTCCCTTTCAATACCCTCTAAAATAAGCTCT
>JAAUYS010000113.1 GCA_014804995.1 Clostridia bacterium | reverse complement strand
TCCAAAACGCTATATGAGATCCGCTCAGGCGGAATATGGCAGGACATTGCATCCAAGTATACATTTCCTAAGAACCCCACAACTGCCTCTAGGATTGGATTACCCTATTCTACCCATAAGACTATCATTGACCTTATAAAGGAAGGTCGGACCAATAAGGAGATTCGTCAAAAGCTTGGTCTTCAATCAAGTAACAAGCTGACTCAGATGATGTCTTGGAATAGGCGTAAGTTCCGCAATATCACAAACGAATAAAGTTCAACGACTATCGAAAGCATAGCCTAGGAGAAATCCCTAGGTGAAGAAGCGAGTAGAGTAGGTCTTATGACCGAAGCGGGGAGACAAAAAGAGGGGTATCTCCCACCTCTCTTTTTGTAAGATATAGTCTATATATAGCGTGAAAACGTTATAATCACAAAGTCCCACTCCCAAAACGCAGGTGTGGGCATTAATCACACACTAGTTATCGAACCTACCATATTAAATGCACGCGGCTATAGAGATGTGGTGCCTGATAGCGAAATTGATAATCTCAAGGATGTCAATGTAATGGCCCCCGTTGAACTACTCACTCCAGGAACAGCCCGTAATGATGACCCGATAAACTATTCTTGTCGGGTATAAACTGTACATATGCGGGAACACCCTTAGAGCCTGAACAACCGCGGTATCATGGTGACATGATATGCAGCAGTACACGTAACGGATGTACGGATGGTAAAATCGTTCAGGATTGGGCAATCCGCAGATGTAACTCTTGAAAAGCATATGAATGCGAACAGACTATTCAATAATAGAAGGGAGTATTCATATGAAATGGAAACCTTGGCTATATGAAGGAATGCCAACTAACTATGAAGTTAGCGAGTATTCTGACATACGGAATGTCAAAACTGGAAGAATTCTTAAGCCAATACCACTTCAAAAGAGTGGGAGATTGAGAGTTCATCTCCACGTAAATGGAAAACCGATAGATGTGAAAATATATAGAATGGCGTATGAGGCTTTCCATGGTCCCATACCAAATCATCTTACCATAGACCATATCGATGGTAATATAAACAATAATCACATCTCCAACCTCAGACTTTTGACAGGGTCTCAAAATGTTAAACGATTTTTGAAAGAAAATCCAGACCATCAGTTTGAGACCAAATACAGTGAAGAAAAGATACGCAATTTCTTTTCAACTCTTACGCAAGGAGTATTTTACGAAAGTGCAGCTAAAACGTACAACATCAATCGTGAAACAGCTCGAGGTTTACTCAATGGGCGAAGAAGACAGGATCTTTGGATAGAATATGCTCCATTCCCAAGATCATGTTTCAAGTCTAGTGAGTTTATCGAAGCTAATATGATCAAAGCATATGATCTAATCACAGAAGGAGTTAAATTTAGAGATATTCTCAAAAAACTGAAATATCCCTATAATCTCCTTGGTATCAAAATACTAGGTGATCTTGCATTTGAAGAAAACTTAGAGATACCAGCAATCGATGATGTTGATATGACAAACGCTATAGAGAAGAATGCCTGTGATGCGTACCTTTATGATGCACACTGTGTTTATCCGACTAAAGAGACAGCTTCTCGTATGTATGAACTACGAGAGAAACTCAAGAAGCCAATACAACCAAAACTGACAAACGAAGCTATGGCATATTTCGTATACCTTATCCACCAAGGGATGAGTGATGAAGACATACTATATATCATGGGATATAAGTATCATGTCATACATCTTGATACTATTGCTAAACTTCGCGAAAGAGTTATATCTCATCGACTATCGACCAACTATGGACTACGAGTGAAAGACTAAGTCATATAGTCAGTAGAGTAGCTACCAAGCGATTGGGTTCTACAGAAGTGGAATGTCTGTAGGTAAAGCGAAACGTACAGCATAGATATGATGGTAATAGTCATACCTATGAAGATATAGTCAGACATATGATGAAAATCATATGAGTAACGGAGAACAGCTATCGGCTATAAACAAAGTATGCACGTTGTCCCAGTGGCTGATGCAGCTCCTACATTGATCTCAAATGGATTCGATGAAGCGGTTCAATTTCATCTCTCAGATGACTTCGTTATCAATGCCGAAGAAGATGGAGAGGTAGTTGAGGTCAACCCAGATGTCGGACTGATGACAGTCAAGTACAAATCAGGAAAGACCAAAACTATCTCACTGAAGCCCGATATCATCAAGAACTCCAACTCGAACTTCTATACGTCCAACACGTACAAGTTCACCCATGACAAGGTGGGAGAGAAGTTCAAGAAGGATGAACCACTGGCATACAACGACAAGTTCTTCAACTATTCTAAGCTCAATGGATTGAGATACAGCATTGGTCCTCTTACCAAGGTGGCATTCATGTCTACCTATAATACGTATGAGGATGCTGGGATCACTACTGAGAAGTTCAACGAGCGAATGAAGACCACCATCACCATCAAGGATGATGCCACATTCAAAAGAACTGACATCATTCTCGATATGGTCAAGGTAGGAGATCATGTCAATATTGGTGATCCATTGGTGAAATTCGAGGAGAGCGTAGATGATGATATCCTGGCAGGAATGCTCTCTAAGATGAATGATGAGACAGCTAATGTCATTGACTCTGAAACTAAGGGTCAGATCAAAGCAACAGCTGCTGGGAAGATCATCGACATCAAAGTATCAACACTCGTAGATCCTAGTGATCTGTCTCCATCACTGGCTAAGATCGTACGAGGATACTTCAATAAAGGTAAGAAGAAGATTGCCTACCTCAGCAAGTACGACAAGGAAGGCACTATCTACAAGTCAGGGTATCTGATGACTGATGATACTGAACCCACTAAAAATCGCTACAATCAGCTCAAAGGCTACAAGAACATCGATGTTCTGATTGAGTTCTTCATTGAGCATGACGATGTGATGAAGGTGGGTGACAAGATCGCTGTCTATGGCCCCAACAAGGAGATCATTAGTGAAGTTATACCCAAAGGCTTCGAGCCCTATTCAGAATTCCGTCCAGACGAGGATATAGAGGTACTGACATCGCCTGGCACAATATCAAGGAGAATGACTATAGGCATAGTACCGATAATGGGTGCTAACAAAGTGTTGGTTGAACTGAAAAGAAAAATAGCCGACATGGCTAAATTCAGTGGTTGAGTGAAGGAGATACAGAGGGGCTCAGTGCCCCTCTGTATCTTTTTTGCTCACTTCTTCATCTCTTTATTAGTCCCCTTCTTACCTTTAGGAGACTTAGAATCTTCATTCTTTGCTGCACTTACATCCATTGCATTGAGTGTCTCGAAGATCTTCTTGTTCATCCGATTATGGAACGCATCAAAGTTATTGAGGTATTCGTTGATAACCACAGCAAGGTTATCACGATCCTCTTTAATAGACTTCTTCACCTTGGGTGGAATCTTCGGGTTATTGAGATCAGCATCATACTCTCGAAGAAGAGCCTGAGCACGTTGGATGTCAGTCTTATGTTCATCCATCGTCATTCCATAGATCATGTCAACGATGTATTTCCGGCGCTCAATATCCTGCTTGTATCTGGAACGATAACGCTGAGTCACAACGACTGATCTCATCTTCTTCAATGCCGATACAAGGTCACCACCATATCCATACATACGAGCAAAGTTGTCAGCAAATGCCTCCGAGTAGTTATACTTGTTGAACTGCTCCTTCTGGTTCTTGACAATCTTTTCAACAACCTGCTCGTACTTCTTCACCACCGCCTGATTATAGTTCTTCTTACCCATGAAGAGACGCTTAACTCTTTCCCATGTATTGGCAAAGATATTGTTATTGGCTGAGAAACCTATACTCTTCTTCTCCCCTTTCTCACCCTCAAGACCCTTACTCTTCTTTCTTGGTGAGTATGCATCGGTAAAGGCTGCCTTGAAGAGAATGGTAATGACCATCACGTAGATGAAGATGTAGAGAGCTATTCCCAGAACACCTAGTAGAATTGCTCCTACTAAACCCTGTGGTTTAGTCTTCTTGATGAATGCTTCGGTCTCCTTCTTCTTTGGAATCTTTCGGTCCATCAGATACTCAGAAATCATATTTGTCTGAGTGTAAGTGATGTCAACAATGGCTGGATCGATTCCATGACCCATCTCATGCAAGAAGACCGCGAGGAACTCTTGTGGGCTCAAGTTCTTGACGAACCAAGTAGAGACTGAGACAAACGCCTCTAAGGACTTCGATTTATCATAGAAGCCATCATCTGTAACGAGTGCTTCGATGGGATATCTGACGAGTGACTGTATCCAGACATTGAATTGTGGAAGCTTAATCTTGTTACCCTTACCACTAGTAGCGCCATCATCAATGAGATCAAAGATGATTGTCTTGAAACCAAATACTTCTTGGAGCTTGTGCTCAAGATCTCTCCAAGTCGTATCCTTCCAGAACTTCTGGAGATTGAACTTGCCACCTTTACTCATCATCTCTTTCATCTTGTTTTGGACTGCTGCTATTAGTGGCTCAAGCTGCTTGATATGTTGCTTACCCTTCACGAATACCGCTTCAGTGAAGATACTATCATCATCCAAGACGTGATCTAATGACCATTCGTCTTCGGTGAGTAGAATCGGCCTAGGGTAATCCATGTTACCTACCTCCTGTAAAATTTTAGTGTTATTCCCAGGTCTTCGGAGGGGTGATAGTAATGGAGAAACATTCTGGAGTTTTCAATATTGCATCTCTTCTCCGGATACCTTGTTCGGTTGCATACTTCTTAGCCTGATTTCTCCAGAGCTTTATATTCCGAGCATTTGTAAGGGCACTGATTCGCTGTAAGATGAATATACAATGAAGAATGTTATGTTGATTCAAATCCATCTTCTCCAATTCTTCATTCAGCTTAGGCTCCACCTCATCCAATAGATATCTCTTGAGCCCTCTCCTCGTTTCATCCTTCACCTCAGCAGAAACCTTCCATCCATCAACAGGATGAGGAATATCCTTGAGCTCATTGTATATGAGAAGCTGAAGTGTGGAATCGATCTCATCTACTGATTCATCCAGCAACATCAGGGCATCATGGATCTCTTGTTTCCACTTTCCCTTACCTGTACTGAGTGAAGGATGGAATTCGATACTCATTGTCAAAACCTCCGTGTGCTCATACCTGTGGGTATGATAAGAGAAAATTTAGTTCACTGATCTGTCTATATATCCTATCAATGAGGATGTAAGAAAGGATGGTTCATTTATGGGCTTGAAAAGCGCCATAGTAGATGACTACACCAAGGTCACGATGATGCTCTATCCTGACCTGGATGAAGGAGAGGTTCATAAAACAGTTGAGTCACTGATAAAGCAGTATATGAAGGATCCCACAGTAGTGATGGACAACAATGTCACTGGGGAGAACTTCGATACTACCTTCAGTAAGCTGATTGGATGGGTAGACAAACGTAATCCAGTTGTGTCAGGGAATGCTACATTCTACTGTCAGCCAACTGAGATCACATCACCTACCTCTGGAATGCTTCGTCAGCTAAAGGCCAATCGTAAAGCTGTGAAGAAGGAGATGTTCAGCCATAGTCCTGATTCATATGAGTACAACCATCTCCAGCTGTTGCAGCTGTTAATTAAGGTGATCATGAATGCAGAGTATGGAGCTTCCGGTAGCAAGGGTGCCGCGTTCTACACCAAGTACTCACCACCTGCAACAACATTGATGGCGCAGTCGATCATCACGATAATGGCTGCATTCTTCGAAGGGTTCCTCGGAGACAACCAGTGGTACTACTCGATCAACGAGATGTTCGACTGGATGAATCGGGTATGTGAAAAAGAAGAGGCTGTGGCTTCATGGGTGTATGTACCGACAGTCGATGAAGTGGTGAAGAGGTTGTGTAAGCATCTTAGACAAGGAAATGCAGATGCATTCAAGGCAGTGCGTCGGTACGTGGAGAACTGCACTGACAATCAGAAAGTGTATCTCTACTATGCTAACAACTTTCGTGACTTCTTCATGCGCAACAAACAACCACAAGATATTCTCAAAAAGGTACTGAAGAAGCTTCCATATTATGAAGCTGCTGTCGATACCATTCCTGATGTTGGTAAGGCGTTCTCATCTCCGAATGAGTACAACAAATGGATGTCCAAAGAGATGTTTCTGGATCCGTACAACATCCCTGAAGTTATCAAAGGAGAAATTGGAGAGCTCCAGGAACTACTCCACCAGTACTGCTTCGTGAGATACATCACTCCTGACAGTATCCAGAAGCTCAACAATCATGAGCGAAATACCGTGCTGTTGGTTGACACTGATTCCAATATCATCAACGCTGATCTATTCACTAGCTTCGTGACTGATGATCTGTTTGGTGGTGAGACATTTGGACGTGACCGGTTGTACAGTGACATGATACTCGTCAATGTACTGGCAGCATGTCTCGATACATGTATCGGTGATCTACTCGATTACTTCGGTCAGACACATAACATGGATCCGACTGCACGAAAAGAACTGGGAATGAAGAATGAATTCCTGTTCAGAACACTTTTCATCAGTCTGGTGAAGAAGGCATACGGTGCATCCATTGTACTGCGGGAAGGAAACATCATGATTCCATTCAAGAGTGAGATCAAGGGATTCACCTTCATCAAGAATGAGGTCAGTGATGAAGTCACTAAGGTACTGAGCAAGACATTTGAAGACAATGTATTGCTCAATGAAGAGGTTGACCTACATCAGCTGTTGCAGGACATCGAGGACTTCCAGAAGGAAATCTACGATGATATTCACAGTGGTGGTGTTAGATTCCTGAAAGCAAAGCAGTTCAAGCCAGCTCATGCATACAAGGACAAGATCGACAAGGATGGAAAGAAACAAGCGGGAGCATGGTTCCAGCAGATCTACAAGGCATCCAACGCATGGAACATACTCAACCCCGACGAACAGATCTATCCACTCGACAAAGTCAGACTATTGAAGCTGGCGATCACTAGCGAAGATGATGTGGAAAAGATCAAGGATAAGTTCCCTGATATGTATCGGCGCATCAAAGAAGATATCTTCCACTCACCTGATCAGAACGTGGTGAACGCTGGTCTCAAAGTTATAGCCATACCGACTAAACTCAAGCAGATCCCAGAATGGATCCGTGAGTTTATTGACTATGACATCATCATCTCCGACAACATCTCTTCATTC
>JAAUYS010000112.1 GCA_014804995.1 Clostridia bacterium | reverse complement strand
GATGTCATGATGCCTAAAATGGACGGCTTTGCCATGGCGAAAGAGATAAGGAAGTTGTCATTGACCGTGCCGCTGCTCTTCCTTACCGCCAAAAGCACGATTTGTGATGTCGAGGAGGGATTTGAAATCGGCGCAAATGACTATCTTAAGAAACCTTTTGAACTCCGCGAACTGATTGTGAGGATAAAGGCATTGCTCCGCAGATATGGCTCCAGCCGGACCGGGGATATTAAATTTCACATTGGAAGATATACATTCAATGTCACCACCCAGTCGCTGTCACTGGAAGGGAGAAGCAAGGAACTGTCTCACTTCGAGGCGAAGATACTTGAACGGTTGGCGAGCAGTCTCGGGAAGACGGTCGATGCTTCGGAATTGATGATAGCAGTCTGGCAACGCGACGAGCCCAGCAATCGCAACTCGCTCCACGGCTACATCCACAAACTCCGCCGTGCCCTCCGCCACGACCCCACCGTCTCCATCATTAACCAACGCGGCTTCGGCTACATGCTGACCGTCAACACTTAACACACAAGCATCTCATAAAAGCACTATCCACTTTCCATGACAGTGCCAAACGTAGTTTAAAAACTGCGATTTAACACTATCGTGTAATCTAAGAAAATATGGATGGAGAAAATTTCATATCACCATCCTGTGTCGCGCCTCCGATGCTGTTATTCTCCGCACACCTGCATATAAATGCAGTTCCGGAGTGGCTAACAAGTCCGACATCCTTAAAAGCTGAAAGCCTGAAACCGCAACACCTTAAAGACCAACACCTCCCATTGTCACTACAAAGGCAAATGGCAAAAAGGCATACACACTCGCGGCCTCATGAAATCGGCCGCATTAATTATACGAGAATATAAAAATTTCAATGCCCTGAGGGGATGCGCTCTATTCAGAGTGTGTCCTCTTTGTCGTATTTTTATAATCAAAAACCAAAATCAAAATGGCTTCGATAAAAGTAAAGTTCCGTCCCTCGACTGTCGCTGACCACGAGGGTACAATTTTCTACCAGATTCTTCATGATAGAAAGCAGAGACAGCTTTTTTCTGATTATCATGTATTTCCTTATGAGTGGGATGATGAGCGCTCAATGGTTACAACGGCTCCTGAAAGTGAGCGAAATTTTTTTATCCTTTCAATTCGAGAACGTATCCGCTGGAATGTAGAGCGGTTGACTAAGATTATTCGACAATTGGATAACAACGGATTGTCTTATACAGCAAATGACGTGATTGAGGAGTTCAATCGTTATGCCAATGAGTATAGCCTGTTCAATTTCATGGAAAGCATTATCATCAAATTAAAACAAAATGGCAAAATAAGAACGGCTGAAACATACAGAGTCACACTCAACAGCTTCAAGAAATTCCGTAAAGGCGAGGATTTAATACTTGATTGTCTAAATTCCGAAATAATGGAGGCGTATGAGGCATGGCATCAGCGTAGAGGTGTATCTCCCAACACCATATCATTCTACACCCGTATTCTCAGAGCGGTGTATAATAGAGCTGTCGAAAATGAAATAATCGAGAATCGCAATCCATTCCGCCACGTCTATACTGGAGTTGATAAGACGGTGAAACGAGCATTACCACTGTCAATAATAAAGAAAATAAAGTATCTTGATCTATCCTTAACCCCTGAGCTGGACTTTGCTCGTGATATGTTTATTATGAGTTTTATGCTCCGGGGCATGAGCTTCATTGACATGGCATATCTGAAAAAGACAGATCTATCAAACGGATATGTCACATACCGAAGACGGAAAACGGGCCAACAACTTGTAATCGAATGGACGAATGAAATGCAGATGATGCTTTACAAGTACCCTGAAAATTCAAGCGAGTATCTTCTCCCGATAATTCGTCACACCGGAATAAATGAGCGATGCACATATAGAAATGTCGGATACAATATCAACCATAATCTGAAACGTATTGCTGTAAAAGTCGGCATTAACGTGCCACTCACTCTATATGTTGCACGTCACAGTTGGGCATCTGCTGCAAAAGCGAAAGGTATTCCATTGTCAGTAATAAGTGAAGGAATGGGGCATGATAGTGAAGCGACTACGCAGATCTATCTTGCCAGTCTTGACACCTCGGTAGTTGACAAGGCAAACTCCATAATCCTCAAAAGTCTTTAGAAACAACCCCATTTCCCCGGAGATTGGTTTTATTGTTTTGCGTCCATCCAAATCTCTTAATTAGAGACACTTATCCAAAAGCAAATTTACTCTAAAATTTCGGAAATCCCAAATAATCAGGCACAAATATTTTGATTCGAGCCTGCTTTGAAGCTTTTTACAGAATAAATTCATAAAAATGTTTGGCCAATAACATGGATTTGATCCATTTAAGACAGTTATTATCACATAGATAGATATCTATCCAAATCTCTAATTAAGAGATCGTGACTTAATGTTCATTTCAAACTAATTTAAGAACTGTATATGCGCTGTAAAAACTGCGGATGGCCTAACCGTCCCGAAGAAACAAACTGCTCTAAGTGCGGTTCGCCTTTAGAAGCGAGTCTGGAATATCCCATATCACAACAACCTTCCAGCCCAAATCAGACTGTAAGGGAAGGTGAGGTATTCGGTGGTGTGTCACAACCTAACATCTGCACTAAATGTGGATACCCATTGCGTCCTGGGCTTCAAAAATGTCCTAATTGCAATAGTGAAATAGGAACAGGGACTAATCATAAGGTCTCTTATCAATCATCAGATATTAGTAACTCTCGTTCAATACGACGCCCAACTGTTGTTGGCGCCCCAAACATACATGGGACAGTTAACGTATGGACAGAGGGGACTATTGGACTGACACCCTCATTCATACTATCTCCTGTGAAAAGGAATTTAGAAAGAAGACAGCCTGATGAAATTGAGTTGGAAGGCGTAAGCGTTGTCCTAAATCGAGACAATACTGATCCAGGAAATCTGTCAATAACTTCCAAAGTTCAGGCAACCATTACAAGGAAAGATGATAAATGGTTTATTGAGGACAAGAGTGAACAAAAAACGACTTTTGTTCAAGCGTCCTCTCCACAAGAGCTACATGACGGAGACATTATTCTCCTTGGAAACAGATTATTTATATTTCACGAATAAACAACTACAATGAAGAATTCCATGCAAAAAGGATTCTTTACAATCTTAATTCTGCTATTGTGTCTTCCTATGGAGGCTCAAAATAGCAGAGAGTATATTCGCAATGCTATAAAAGGTTGGGGAGAATGCCGAAACGTAGCTATCACTCGGACAAATGGTGATATTGCCTTATACGGCAGGAATGGGTGTGCTCGTTCTAATGTGCCATCAGGCTTAAATGATGCTATTACCGAACTTAATAAACAGAATGAATTAATCGACGATATTCAGCTTACAGAAGCTGGACGTTGGCTTATTTTGTATGGCAATAACGGTATTCAATGGAATGATATACCTTATCGCTTGGAACGTAAATTACGAGAATTCAATGATAATCAGGAAGTCATTACCTCTGTCACATTCAATGATGATGGAGATTGGATCGTAATTACAACTAAACATATTAGTGCCTCAGATTCCAGTATTCAAGATTGGTTGGCAGATGGCCTGAATAAATTTGGAAGTCTGTGGGCCGCTTGTATAACTGACGATTGTTTAGTTGCCGTTTTTGAGCGAGGTTACAGGTTTTTAGGAAATGTACCAGAAGATCTCAGAACTGCTTTACAATCCACGAATCTTAATGTATATCGTCTAAAAATCGCCGGGACTGCTTGGTTTTTTGCTGATATAGACGGTAGATATAGATATAATATGTAAATATCTTTATGAATGCAATAGTGAGCAGATGTGAATTTAATGTTGGTGATGTTATTGACGCTAGTTACACGGTTCGTAAAACTCTCGGTCACGGGAGTTATGGAGTAGTATACCTTGTTACTGATAACTGTAGCAATGAATACGCATTGAAACTATTGAAACTATGGGAAGTTCCTGCTGAGATTAGAAATCCGATAATTGCAAGATTTGACATGGAATTTCAAACCGGTCAAATCAAAAGTAAATATTTGGTACATTCACACAAGCACGGGTTAGAAAGTGGAAACCCATATATTTTAATGGACTATTGTCCGGGTGGCGACTTATACCAGAACTCTTCTTCTTTAGATCTTGTAAAAGTAGCTAATTGTGTATTATTAGGACTTAAAACCCTTCATCAAAGCGGAAAAGTTCATCGTGACTTAAAACCAGAGAACGTCCTTAAAACTCGAACTGGAGAGTTTGCCCTGACCGATTTTGGTATAGCTGGAGACAGAACTAAGCGAATGACCGAAATGAATATTGTTGGGAAACCAAAGCAGATATTTGGCACTTATGCTTATATGCCTCCTGAACAAGTTAATCCTCGGAGGGATGCCACTGTTCTTCCAACAACCGACATTTTCTCTTTCGGGGTAATGATGTATCAACTTATCACAGGCTTCCTACCTTTTGGAGATCTGAACGATGAGAAGAGTCTTATTCCATATCTAAAAAATGGGAAACAAGGCAACTGGAATAGAGAATCTTTGGTTAAATCTTCAATTGGGAAGGATTGGTACGATCTCATTGATGGATGCTTAAAGCCTCAGATCCATAATCGTTTACAAGACGTTGATTCCGTTCTTAAAACGTTGCCTTTAGGTTCTCGTCCAATATGTGAAGATGATCAGAATGAATCTTTCCCTACTAAAATAGTAAATGGGCTTCTTCTTCGTGTAATGCACGGGGAAGAATATGGACGTATCTATTATCTTGATGATATAGTGAATCGAAAACGTAACTCTATTTTACTAATGGGCAGACTTAACATGCAGTCGTCAAACGATGTTGCAATTCGTGAAGATAACAGTTCTTATGTTTCACGTTCTCATTGCACTTTAGAGCTAGACTATAATCTTGGGGAATGGGTTTTAAGGGACGGGCAGTGGCACTCTCAACAATGGCGTAAATCTACTAATGGAACTTTCCTAAACTCTTCGGAGGTCAGCATAATTGGGTCTGTTATCAAACCCGGAGATATTATATCGATTGGAGATACAAAACTTAGAGTAGAAGCTTACTAATATGCCGAACAATACAACTCATCCTTATAATCGCAGCCTTTCCGGATCTGTT
>JAAUYS010000111.1 GCA_014804995.1 Clostridia bacterium | reverse complement strand
TATCATGTGTTTAAAGTATTTAAATGAGCAATTCAAGGCATATGATGACTTGAAGAAGAGATTTGGTCCGCTATTTAAAAAACACAAGATTGTTTGTGTTGTTGTTGCGTGTCTCGTGTGTCTCGCGTGTGCTGTGTGTACCGTGTGTGTATATATAAATGGTCCCTACCCATTTAATAATACGAAGAGCGGAGAGGTTATACCAAAAAATGGAAATAGAGGTGATGATATCTTGTCGCCTGATGATTATCAAAAAAAATACGATGAAAAAGTTGTCGAGTTCGATAACCATTTAAAGCATGCTGAGAGAACTAAAAATGGAATTAAAGAACTTGAGTCCGCTTTGAGCATTTTAAATGAAATAAAAGAATTAGAAATAGGGAAAGGTGTATACATAAAGGATAAGAAAACCATACAGTTGACGGAAGATTTTAAGGAAACTTGCGATGAATTAAAAAGGCATTTTAATGAAATGCGGTTTTGTGATTACGAGGATGTTAAACGAGACGGGGAACAGCTATATAATGCAGTTGAAAATATTAAAAAAAAACTATAATGAAGAAAATTTTACTTTTTTTGCTTGCTGTTGCATTTGGGTTCAGTGTATATGCAGATGGATATAGTTCGTATAACATGGCCCTTGAACTCTACAAATCAGGTTATTACGAAGAAGCGAAGCAACGCTGTATGATTTGTGTAAAGCATTATCCTGACGATGACTTGGTGTGGTCTAAAATATCTCAGTTAGTTAATGATTGTGATGCACGCCTCAAGGAAAAAGCTGAAAGGCAAAAGGAAAAAGCGGCATTGATGGCTAAAGCCCATGAAGAAAAAAGACGAAAATATGAGGAACAGCAAAGATTACGAAAGGAACGTAAATTAATATATGTCTCAGTGAATGCATCCACTTTAGATGGAAAATTTCCCGACTTTAAAAATGATATTATCGGCATATTAGGTCGGTATAACTATCGGTTTACTAATGATATTGAAAAAGCGTATTGGACGGTTTATGTGTCAGTAGATGTCACCAAACTTTCAAAATCCAATATAGATGACCCCAATCATATTATCCGACTTATTGCACATTACTCTATTCGTAATAATTATGAAGATTATATTCCATCTGGCGGGGAAGGCTCCTGTGATGCAAAAGGTCGTTCTGGAATAGATTATAATAAGTCTGTGTATAATGCTTATGCCAACCTTGAAAGCCAATTAGGAGAGGTTATTCACAATGCAATTGAGAATATATATAAGGAACCAACTGTTGAGCCTGATAATGTAATTGCAGTGGAAGTATCAGGTGTACTTAATAGTGGTCAAATACAAACAACAGTAGATAATTTTATGCGAGTTCTACAAAAATATTCTAAATATAAAGTTGTAGATCGTACAATAAATAACGTTCGCGATAGAATGTTAGATTACAGCGAAATATACTCCAATAGAAATTCAATGAGGGGAGCTATCGGTAATGATATTCATCCACGATATGTATGCAGTATCAATGTAAAGAAGCGTTCTGAAAATGATTATTATTTTAGTGTACATATTACGGACATCTTAAATACTTTTGCAGAAGGAACATCAGGCTATCCGCTTGGGACACAAGAACCAGTTACTGATTTGACGCCGGGGCTAATATATTTAGCAGCATTGTATATCATTACTGATTTGGATGTGATTGCGGACATTGTAAAGGCTGAAAAGAAAGCTGAATTAGATAAAGAAATAGGCGACTACGAAAAAGCCATCAAGGATAGACATAAAAAAAAATTAAAAACTAACCTATGTGCTGCAGGTGCTTCACTTATTGTTCCCGGTCTCGGTTTAGCACTCAAAGGACATAATGAAGGATACGCTTATTTAGGTGCAGAGGCGGCCCTCTGTTTAGGAGGTGTAATGGTGCCTGAACTTATGAGAAAAAGTTATATTAACAAGAGAAATAATGAAACCAATGCACATAACAGAGATGTGTACACATCCAGAGCAAATGCATGCCGAAAGGTTAGTATAATTAGCGGTACATGTGCTGGTTTATTGCATGTTGCAAATATAGTACATAGTTATATAGTAGAATCCAAGTATGATGCAAAACTCCATTGGGAATTTGCAGCAATCCCAATGGATAGTAATAATAGAAACGACCTTGCTATGGGATTATCTTTAACTTATCGGTTCTAATTTAACTATATTATAAACAACTTTACAAGTATGAAAAGAATTACATTTATATTATTGATATTTGTGGCGCTTATCTGCATCATGTCTTCTTGTGGCGGCGAACTTGAACCCGATTCGTCAGGAAAAATCTTCGGTACTGTTATCGATATGGATTCTGGTGAGCCTATTCAGAACGCGTTAATTACACTCAGCCCGGGTGGGCTCAATACCTATACAGGTTACGATGGCAGTTTCGAGTTCTTGGGGCTGGACGCAAAACAGTATACCATAACCGCTCAACAAACAGGTTACGCAGTAAATCGTAAGACGGTAACGATAAAAATCGGGGAATATGTGCCTGTTAGTTTGGTTATGCGGAAAAGCAAATAGTTTTTAATCCAACATGCGGAAATATTATATTTTCAACTTTATAGTAGCATCGGTTATATGTAGCTTGATGTTTGGTTGCAAGACTGAAAGGCCCTCTAATGATACGGACGGAGGCTCTCTCTTTGGTGTTATTACCGACTTTGCGACTGGTGAACCTGTGCAGAATGCTAATGTTCAGTTATGTCCAAGCGGAGAAATGACATTGACGGGATTCGATGGAATATATGAGTTTCTTGACATTTTGGATGGTTATTACTCTATAACCGTATCAAAGGTAGAATATACTGACCTGATAGATGACTATGTCATTGAAGTGAAAAATGGTCGTCGTGTGCGCCGTGATATACAGATTGAGAAATTACCCACCTCTATCCGTATTACGGACATGAATGGGAATGATATTTCAACGCTTGATTATGGTTCTGATGCGTCAACGGTAAACAAGTCATTCAACATCTTTAATAATGGAGCCGTTACTGTTAATTGTCAAATAGTATATTCTTGTAGCTGGATTTCATCGGTATCTTCAATCCCTGCAAGTATTTCATCCGGGCAGACAGTGCCTGTAATAGTTAATATTAACAGGTCGTTGCTTCCGCCCGGTCAGAATACTACTAATTTGACAATTACCACTAATAATGGGAGTGCCGAGATTATTATCAAAGCTACCAGTGTGACTGGAAATCCTCCGGTTGTGCAAATATCACAGATAAGTAGTAGTAATATAACGACTACAAGCGTTTACTGCGAAGGTCGTATTCAAGATGCAAAAGGAGGAGAAATAAAAGATTGTGGTTTTTGTTATGGTACATCATCGAATCCGTCGTTTAATGACAAAGTTATACGCTTAGGTCCGAGTACAGACTCTTTTATATATACAATTAATAATCTCGAATCCAATACTACATATCATATCCGAGCTTTCGCAACAAGCAATATAGGAACTGGATATAGCTCAGATATTTCTTTTAAGACTGTTATAGGTTTCCCTACTTGTAAAGAAACTACTATTATTATGCTTGACCCTACAACTGCAAGGGGAGAAAGTTCTGCGTATGCTTCAAATGGATACAAAATTACTGAAACCGGTTTTTGTTGGAGTACTAAGCACAGTCCCACTATTGATGATCAGAAAGTCATTGCAGGATTTGGTGACGGTTCTTTTCATGCATATTTGAATCCTTTACAACCAAGTACAACATATTGTGTGAGATCATATGCACAGAGCGAGTTTGGTATTGCCTATGGAACGGAGAAAGAATTTATCTCACTTTCAGGCTTGGCTACTATAAGCACAAAATCAGCCATTATATCAGGAAACGAGATTATAACTGGGGGTAATGTAACAGATAATTCGGGAACTGCAGTTATTAGCAGAGGTGTATGTTATGGGGCAAACACAAATCCGAATTTGTCAAATTACTATACATATGATGACGACTTTGCTAATAACAATATGGGTAGTTTTACATCAACTATTTCGAAACCTACAAAAAAAGGGTATTTATATATAAGAGCATATGCAACCACAAAATATGGAACATCATATGGGAATCAAGTCTCAATATATATACAATAAAATATCCTTATTGAGGGTGAAGAATAGATATTTACATATTATATTGGTGCCTTTATACTCAATTTTTTTTCTGAGTTGTGAGGCAGACAATAATGATTTAGACGAAAGCATTGGAAGCATCTATGGTGTAGTGGCTGATTTTTCGACCGGCGAACCAGTTGCTAATGCCAATGTTTCGCTACGTCCAGGAGGAGAAACAACTTTAACAGGCTATGATGGTATATATGAGTTCCCGGACGTCTCCGACGGCGACCATACAATTATAGTTTCGAAAGCGGAGTATACCGATTTGATAGATGATTATGTCATTCGCATAAAAAATGGCAGACGTATGCGTCGAGATGTGCAGATAAAGAAGTTACCTACATCTTTGCGAATTACTGATACCAATGGTTCTGATATTACATTTTTAGATTTTGG
The DNA here is from genome assembly GCA_014804995.1 of Clostridia bacterium. Taxonomy (GTDB): domain Bacteria; phylum Bacillota; class Clostridia; order Christensenellales; family Borkfalkiaceae; genus Coproplasma. The sequence continues at coordinate 3,670 of JAAUYS010000111.1, read as the reverse complement.
CAGTGAATTGTCTGTTATAAATAAGCCATTTAACATTTTCAATAATGGTACGGTGAGTATTAGTTGTTCATTAATATATTCTTGCAATTGGATTAAATTTGTAACTTCTATTTCCGACAAAATAACGCCTGGCCAAAATGTTACTGTTAATGTTGAAATTGATCGCTCACAATTGAAAGCCGGGAATAATGCAACAGACTTGTATGTTATATCTAATAATGGAAGCAATGTATTGAAAATTAATGCGACTGGACAAGAACATCTCCCCAATGTGCTGACAATGCCAGTAACATATATTGACGGAACTATAACTCCATGGTGTAACACTTTTCATGCAAGAGTAACAGAGATAGGAAATCCGGCATATCATACTCGTGGGTTCTGTTTCTCATCCACCAATTTATCTCCAACCATTAATGATAATAGAATAGATGTATCGGGGACAGGAATAGGTGAGTACAGTTGTACTTATTGGAATTTCCCTCCTAATACAGTGAAATACTATGTTCGCGCATGGGTTATGTATGGGAAAGATAATAAAATTCAATATGGAGAAGTCCAATCATTCGTTTACAATGATGTATTATAAGAGAGTATTTATATTAGGTGCCATAATATTGAGCTTACTGCTTCTCGGTTGTGAAAAAGATGACGTAGAGGTGGTAAAACAGTTCGTGGTGAAAGGAAGTGTCATAGGTAGCGGTGATAAGACTAATGGTGTAAAAATATCACTTGGAAATATCAACGACCCATCGTTGAAGTATGTCGCTGTAACTGACGGCTATGGTTATTTTGAATTCCAGGATATAGTTGGCGGTATATACAATGTAGATGCAAGTAAAGATGGATTGAGATGGGGGTGGTATAAAGACGGGAATTATACCAATCAAAACGATAGGTTAATTAATATACATGAGGATAAGGATTTGATAATCTATCTGATGGGGAGTTCGACAAGTTATCAGTTCGATTTAGACCTTACCGATGTGAACGGGAACCCAATTGGCAATAGTATTTCTATTCCCAAGCATACAACCACGGTAGCCTTCCGTCTTTATAATGGAACAACCAGTAATCATTCTTGGTCTGTATTTCCCAATAACTGTTTTGTATCCGATGACATTGGCTACAATTTAGAATATATATTTAATTCATTTAGCCAAACCTCCGGAAATCTTAAACCGGAAGATGCCATAGTCGTAGTTGGAACAATCAATCAAGGTATTTTCAGCGTTTTTCAGCGTTCTCCATATTATAAGTATAGTACACTTAATTTTCATTCTGATTTCAACAGTAAAGATGTATATCTTGATATAGAGTTCTGATTAATATAGTAAAAAGAGGCGAAACGGAAATTCTTGGTCATCTATATACTTTGATGTACCAATGGAACAAACAGGAAAAGCCTTGCAAATTCAATGTAAGGCTTTTCCTGTTTATATTTGACGCATTAAAAGTCCCAATTATATACTTAATGTACCCACATTTTCGCCCCTTGTTTTCGACTCTGTTCGCTGCAACTCGCGGCTTTTGGCCGCGCTCCACTAAAAGCAGGGGCTTAAAGTTGAAAATCTGAAACAATCGGAACTTCGGACCGTTGGTACATCAATGTAATAATCGTTAATACAATAATCTATTTATTAGTTTGTTGCGCACTTCCGTTCTCTGTTCTGTTGAAATATACGGCAAATTATTTTTCGACGGATTTTTGGATGAATTTATTTTCGCGGCAGGATGCAATGCGGCTATTTTAGCAACTCGATTTTCTCAGCGATAAGCACTTTATATTTGCTTTTCATCGTGTCGGGCAGGAACGAAACATCGATCCACTCGTCCCATTTCGGAATGGCTTTGATGAATTTTTTGAATAGGTTGTCAATGACCTTTTCGTCCATGCCCGAAGCCGTCATTGCCTGCACAAAATCGCTGCGGCGGAGTTTGCGTTTGCGGCCATTCAGCGTCAGGGCCAATTCTTCGGTGTCTTCGGGTAAAACGAGTGCTGTCGATAGCAGGTCATAAGCCGGTGTCAGCCCATAAACACCTGAACTCCTGCTATACAGCGAAAAGTTTTTGAGGTGCATGTTGGCATTGCCTGTGATCCACGAAAACAATACCTGTTCCCAGAAATTGACGACATCTAATTTTGGCGCAGCTGAATAGCGCAGAATCGTTTTGGCGATCTGCTCGTAAGAACCTTTGTATTTGTGTTCGGTCAGTCGTTCGGAGAGCTGGCAGAGGTCTTCCATCGGATACTTTTCGCCGTGTGCTCCTCTGTCGATGCGACGTGTGATATAGCACAGCTCCCCGTCGGCAAAACGGACGAGCGAATGGGGTACGACCTGTATCTTCGCGGCTTCGGCCATGTGCATGGTCAAATCTTCCAATTCCGGCAAGTGCGGATATTGTTCGGTCTGCGGTTTGAGGATATAGCGGCCCCATAGTCCGACGATCGTAAAGCGTTCCGGGGTACCTTTGCCCGCTTTGGCAATGTCGAGCGACAGCTTCGCCTGCACGCCAGTCAGCGTTGTTCGACTGCGGATTACCTCGCGGGCAAGCTCTGCGATATTGGCGCGCGTGTAGGAGAGTAAAGGAGCTTCGGTCGTGCCGAAAATCTTTTTGGAGCAGGATTTGTGAAAATCATGCTCGCCGTCGGTCAATTCTTTGTAGCAATATAGACAACGCTCCATGTTACTCCTCCTTTGATTCGATGGGTACTACACTGACGGCACCGATGCAGTCTTTGCAGCAGGCCAAAAGCAGCGACATCCGATCGCGATTGTCGATTTTCCAACTCTTTTCGGCAATGTCGAGCAGCCATCCTTCGGGAATCAATCCGTCGAAAAACGGGAACAGTACCTTATCGCGATAGATTTGTTCCGTAAGCGGCAGTGTGAGACTGACCGCTTCGGCATCGGGCAGGCGGAGATAATCGGCATCGTAACGGAATGTGTAGCCGGTTTCGTCCTCGGTCAAAAGTCCTGCCTTGCGGTCGTGAAGATAGATGGCAGCCTGTTTCATCGGTCATCCGTTTTTGTCATCGGCACCACTCCGACCTCGGCCCCGAACAGGTTGAGAATCTGATTGACTTTGTCCAGCCGAAGCGTTGGTTTTCCCTGCTCCAACTCGCGCACGAACCGCAGTCCCACACCCGATTTTTCGGACAGCTCGACCTGCGTCAGCCGATGCTGCTTGCGCATAGCCTTTACGTATTTCGATAATGTCGTCTGCATATTATACCTTTTTGGGTGCAAAAATAGTGAAATAATTTTATTTACACCTTTTGGGGTATAATTATTTCTAAATAATGCAACATAACCCCGATAGGGTATTCTTTTATACCCATCTATATACTTTGATGTACCAAATAAAAAGCGACCTATTTAAGGTCGCTTTTCTTCTGTTATAGTGTTTGATATTACAGCATAGCAATAATATCTTTTATATTTGCAATAGCGCCATTGTCTCGGTAAATCGTAGTCGAATTCCATGTCTGTCCATCTATGGACGTATAAACATTCGGGTTAGGTGCTGCGGAGTACCCGCAAATAACAAAATGCCCATTGATATATGCTATGCTATTTCCTATTCAGGGCCCTATCGTTCTTAGTTCAGACCAGCTTATGCTATAGGAAGATGTTGGTTAGATTATTTTTATCGGTGATTTAATCTG
>JAAUYS010000110.1 GCA_014804995.1 Clostridia bacterium | reverse complement strand
GATATATGTGCAATTCATCAAATACCGTTCACTCCTATAAATTGCGAATACGGTAAAACGTTAAAACAAGAGCAGTTGTTGCAATACGAAAATAAAGGTTATACCGCATTTTTGGTTAACCTCGGCGAAACATCTACCGGTGTTTTGTACGATATAGAGTTAATATCCGAATTTTGCAAGAAGAATAATCTGTTCCTAATAGTTGACTGCATAAGTTCATTCTTGTGCGATGATTTAAATATGCAAAAACATAGTGTAAACGTAGCGTTAACCGGTTCGCAAAAAGCCCTTGCGCTCGCACCGGGATTATCTGTTATTTGCCTTGACGGAAAAGCCCAGAAAAGACTTTTAAATATAAATCCACAATCGCTTTATTTTGATTTAAAGAGTTATCTGATAAACGGTGAAAGAGGGCAAACCCCGTTTACTCCGGCGGTTGGAGTAATCTTACAGTTAAATAAACGATTAAAGCTCATAAAAGACTCTGGTGGCATTAAAGCGGAGTTGGAACGTCATAGAGAGCTTGCGCAGTATTTCCGCGCAAAAATAAAAAAACTTCCCTTAAACATTTTTGCCGATTATCCTTCCGATGCGGTAACTTCTTTAAGCCTGAGAAATGCAGATAAATCAGCATATAAAGTGTTCGAAGTTTTAAAAGACGAGTACGGAATATTCGTCTGCCCTAATGGAGGAGACTTAAAAGAAAAGGTTTTCCGTGTAGGACATATGGGTGAACTTTCTTATTCCGATTACGATAGATTGATATGTGCGTTAGAAGAACTTGAAAAGAAACGGATAATTTAAATGACAAAAGTAATTACTTACGGAACTTTTGACCTTTTACATAAAGGTCATATAAATATTTTAAAAAGGGCAAAGGCGCTTGGAGACTACCTTTTAGTAGGTGTAACTACGGAAAACTTTGACGTAACCCGCGGTAAAATTAACGTTCAGCAGAGCCTTATGGAACGCATAGAGGCAGTTAAACAGACGGGAATAGCAGACGAAGTTTTTCCCGAAGAATACGTAGGTCAAAAGATTGACGATATTAAAAGGCACGGGGTTTCAATTTTTGCCGTCGGCTCCGACTGGGAGGGGCATTTCGATTATCTTAAAGAGTATTGCAAGGTCGTATATTTACCCAGGACTGAGGGCGTTTCAAGCACTCAAAAACGGTCGGAACATACTTTAAAAATAGGCGCTATAGGTGAAGACCCAGTAATTTCAAAACTTAAAAAACTTTCAAAATCAGTGAACGGCATTGAGATGAATGCCATTTTCAGCAAAAGGAATTTTGCGGAGTTTAACGATAAATACAATAATTTTGAACAGCTTTTAGCCGGTAATGACGCAGTTTACGTAGCCGTTCAGCCCGAAAAGCGGTATGAAACCGTTAAAAAAGCGTTACTGCAAGGTAAGCACGTCATCTGCGAATCTCCCGTGGCTTGTAACAAAAAGCAGGCGCAAGAGCTTTTTAATATTGCAAAAGAGAAAGGGCTTGTCCTTTTTGACTCTATTAAAACTGCTTATTCAACGGCGTTTGCAAGGCTTATTCTTCTTATAAAGAGCGGTGTGATAGGTGAAGTCAAGTCAATAGACATTACCTGTACAAGTCTTGAAAACTACGAATGGCTTAAAGAAACCAAGTATTATTCCAGTTTTACAGGCTGGGGCGCGGTTGCGCTTCTGCCAGTATTCAAACTGCTTGGTATAGATTATGAAAATTGCTATATTAACACCGTTGACGGTGAAGATTTAGAGGATATATTCACAAAATTGACCCTTGTATACGATAACGCTTTGGCTACGGTAAACGTGGGCGTCGGCGTTAAGTCCGAGGGCGATATGCGAATTTCAGGCACAAAGGGCTACGTGTATGTTCCCGCACCTTGGTGGAAGAACGGATATTTTGAAATAAGATACGAAGACGCAAAAGACAATAAGCCCTATTTTTATGAGAACGAGGGTGAAGGGTTACAGACTGAACTCGTTCACTTTTTAAGGTGTGTGAACGATAAAAAGCAAAATTTTTATATTGAACAAGAGATAACGGAAGCCGTTTCGGCTATAATGGAACAATTTAAATGCAAAAGATAACGAATAAAATTCTATTTTCATTACTGATATTTAACTTATTAATATTAATACCGTTAATACTTTCAGCTTGTTCGTCTCCGATTTATTATTCATTAACATATAAATCTGCCGAAGGCGGTAAAGTTTACGGTGCGGATTATCAGGTTGTAGAAGAGGGAGACGACGGCGATTACGTAACTGCAAAATCAGATAACGGTTACCGCTTTACAGGGTGGTCTGACGGGGTTAATACTCCCGTCCGAAAGGACGCATCTGTTACAGCTCCCACAGAAATCTCTGCAAGTTTTGAAAAAATATATTTAGAGTTCTATTCGGACAGCATTGAAGTCCGTAATAAAATTGCGTTGACTGATTTAAACAGCTATAATCTCTCGGATTTAATCGGTTATAAATCGTTAAATAAATTCAAACGCTGGGTTTTTGACGGCGATTACGGAGAAATCTGTGCAGGTTATGAAGGGGATGCCGTTGAGCTTATAAAAAATCAGTTCAATCTTTTTGGTATAACCGACGTTGAAGATATTAAGGTGGTAGCCGAATACGAAAAGGAAACGTCGGGTTACGTTCCGCAAGATTTTAAGACTATTGCCCACGCGTTGGGCGGTCTTGACGGCAAGTCATATCTGAACTCAAAAGAAGCCTTTTTATATAATTATGAAAAGGGGCAAAGATTTTTTGAAGTAGATATGTGCTTCACTACTGACAATATTCCCGTCTGTTATCATTTTGGCAGAGATTTTACGTATGAAGAGTTTATGAATTCCGCAACTGACGGTTATACTCCGTTAGACGTTGAGGACTTTTTGCAACTCGCCTACGATTATCCGGATATTGTAATTGACCTTGACGTACTCGGTATATATTTCGGACACTATGATACCGTTGATGAAAATTACGAAATTTTCTTTAAGTATTTTGACGAAACTTTAAAAAGTATTGATAACAGCGGTTCTCTATACGAAAGATTATATTTGGAACTTTTACCGGACGAAAGAACTGATATGTATCTTTTGGCAAAGCAATACTGCTCATTCGGTGAGTTTATTTACGCTGAATTTGCAAGCAGTAAACCTATTACAGACGATAATATTGAAGCTGTATGTAAATGGTGTTGGGATAATGATGTTAAATATCTTTCAAGTGATACTTTAACCAAAGATAATAAAGAATGGATTGATATAATGCACGCTTACGGCATCTACGTATTTGTGTTTACTTATAACGACCCGATTAAAATGTACGAGTTTTACGATATCGGCGTAGATTGCATATTTACAGATTTTACTTTTATATAATAAGGAATAATTATGAAATACGATTATTTAATAGTTGGGGCGGGACTTTACGGGGCAGTTTTCGCTCACGAAGCTAAAAAAGCCGGTAAAAAGGTTCTCGTCATAGATAAGCGCAAAAACGTTGCCGGCAATATCTATACGGAAGAGGTAGAGGGCATAAACGTCCACAAGTACGGCGCGCACATATTCCACACAAACGACAAGCGCGTGTGGGACTTTGTAAACGCCTTTGCACAGTTTAACAGGTACACCAATTCCCCCGTAGCTAACTATAAGGGCGAGCTTTATTCCTTGCCTTTCAATATGTATACCTTCAATAAAATGTGGGGCGTGGTAACCCCCGAAGAAGCCCAAAAGAAGATAGAAGAGCAACGCCTTGCCTCCGGAATAAAGGAACCTGAAAACCTTGAAGAGCAGGCAATCTCTCTCGTCGGCTACGATATTTACGAAAAGCTTATAAAGGGTTATACGCAAAAGCAGTGGGGTCGCCCCTGCACGGAGCTTCCCTCGTTCATAATAAAGCGCCTTCCCGTGCGTCTTACGTTCGACAACAACTACTTCAACGCGCTCTATCAGGGCATACCTGTCGGCGGTTACACCAAAATGGTGGAAAAGATGCTTGACGGAATTGAAGTCCGCTTAAACTGCGATTACCTTGCAAACAAAAAAGAGCTTGACGCCCTTGCAAAAAAAGTAATCTACACCGGTGCAATAGATGCGTACTTTAACTTTAAGTTCGGCGCACTCGAATACCGTTCAGTAAGATTTGAAACGGAAGTTTTGGATAAGCCAAATTTTCAGGGCAACGCCGTAGTCAACTACACCGATGCAGATACCCCTTACACCCGCATTATAGAGCATAAATTTTTCGAGTTCGGCACACAGCCCAAAACGGTAATAAGCAGGGAATACAGCTCCGAATGGAAGGTAGGGGACGAACCTTATTACCCCGTAAACGACGAAAAGAACGGTAAGCTGTATGAAAGATACAAGCTTCTTGCCGAAGAGGAAAAGAACGTAATCTTCGGCGGTCGTCTCGGCGAGTACAAGTATTACGATATGGATGCGGTAATTCTCTCCGCCCTAAACCTCTGCCAAAAAGAATTATAATAAACTACCCCGACGGTTACCGTCGGGGCTTTTAATTTAAGAATAAATTTGCGCTGTAAAGTCAAAAATCTAAGCGTGATTAATTCAACAACAAAAAAGACAACAATTAAAAAAAGTTACGGTTCTGTTAAAAATAAAAGTATTTACAATTTCCGTGTGGGGTCAACACCCGTTAGGCTCGTCTTTTCCGACAAGGCAAAAGCGCCTGATATAGAGGCCCTGTTGGTAAAAATTGCCACTAAAAGAATGGGGTGAAAGCCTTGCAAACAGATAATAAATCGTTTAAAATCAAACCGTGTTAAAGTGATACCGTCCGCAGGCTAAGGATTAAACCTTAGCCTTAAAGGCGTTACATATGGCAAGAGTAAGCAAATACAGCGCAAATGCTTTGCAGGAAAACGTACCTTCTTGGCGCGCAGGGCTTTACGTCAGACTTTCCCGCGAGGACGGCGACAAGCCGGAAAGCGAAAGCGTTTCCTCACAAAAAGCGCTTTTACAGCGTTTTATAGAAGAAAATCCGTCAATAGAACTTGCGGACTTCTATATCGATGACGGTTTCAGCGGAACGGACTTTGAACGTCCCGCTTTTCAGCGTATGACGGCGGATGCGGTTTCAAAAAAGATAAACTGCGTAATAGTTAAAGATTTGTCCCGTTTCGGCAGAAACTACGTTGAAGCAGGCAGATATCTGGAACACGTTTTCCCCGCATTCAAAATAAGGTTTATTGCCGTCAACGACGGCATAGACAGCTTTGATAAACCGTCATCAATGAACAGCGTAATCGTGCCGTTCAAAAACGTTTTAAACGACGAGTATTGCCGTGATATTTCCGTAAAGGTCCGCTCCGCGCTTGATATCCGTCGCAAGCAGGGTAAGTTTATTGGCTCGTTCGCGCCCTACGGCTACAAAAAAGACCCAGTAGACCACAATAAACTCGTCGTTGACGAGGAATCCGCCCAAACCGTAAAAAAAATATTTAAAATGTTCCTTGAAGGTTACAGTATTCTCGGCATTGCCAAGTGCCTGAACGGAGAGGGAATTTTAAACCCTTCCGCCTACAAGAGGGAAAGGGGCTTAAACTGCCCCCGTCCGTCAAGCTGTAAAGACGGGGCGGTATGGTCTGATTCTACTGTAAGAAGAATACTTTCAAACGAGGTCTATATAGGCAACCTCGTACAAAAAAAGAATGAACTGATAAGCTATAAAATTCATATTGCCAAGGCGGTAGAACGCCAAAATCGCATAACCGTTCAAGCTACTCACGAGGCTATAATATCCAAACAGGACTTTGAAAAAGTGCAATCTCTTTTAAAAAGAGATACCCGCACCTCACCGCAAAGCCAAAAACTTTCTGTATTCGCAGGCTTTTTAAAATGCGCGGACTGCGGGCGGGCAATGCAAAAACGCACGGTAAAACAGCCAAATAAAACCTACGAGTATTACGTCTGTTCAACCTACCGCAAAATGCACAGCGCGCTATGCACTAAGCACGCAATCCGTGCCGACGCGCTTTACACAGCCGTGCTTACCGCAATTAATAATTATATTGCCGTTGCGGTAGACTTCGACAGGTTGATTGAAAAAATCAACAGGGCAAAGAAGAACGGAGTAACCTCCAAACGCCTGTCCGCCGAACTTTCCGCAAGAGAGCGCGACGTAGAAAAGGCAAAAAAAATACTCCTTGACGCTTACCCCGACTACAAGTGCGGGCTATTGACCAAAGAGCAGTATTTAAGCATAAAAGAAAAGTATGAAAAGCTTCAACGCATAGCTGAAGAAAGCGTTTTGCGCATAAAGGAAGAAATGCGTTCATTCAACAGCGGAATTGACGGGGAAAACGATTTTATATCAACCTTTAAAAAATATAAGGGACTAAAGGAGCTTACCCGCGACGTTTTAATAGAGCTTGTAGACGATATATATATTCACGAAGGAGGCGGGGTTGAAATTCACTTAAAGTGCAAAGACGCTTTCGCCCTTGCCGAAGAGTATATCCAACTTAATAAAGAGGAGTTAAAGGGGGAGAACTTCTCCGCTTAAGCTTTATTTCTTGGCTTCCTATTTGCGGTTAAACCGTTCTTGAATTCGGTTATCGCCGTTTCGGCTTCGGCTTCGGTTTTTAGTTTCTCTATTAAAAAATGGTAATAAAAACACTGTGCGTAGTGTTCGCGGTGGCGCTTCAAAGTTTTATCGCATTTATTGGTAAGCTGTGCAATGCCTGCGAGGGTGTATTTTTTGTTCTTGGATTTGTATAAAAGAATTATCGTTTCACAGTGGTTAGTTGATTCTTCAAAGTCTTTATATCGAAAAATTTTCAGCATTTCATTAAAAGCAACGGCTAGGGCGGGGTCGTTGCTAGTAAATGCTGATTTCATCAGTTTTTCGACTTCCTTGAGACTTATCATTGCTCATTATTCTATAATTAAATAGACAAATAAAACCGACAAATTGTGTCGGTTTTTTGCATATTTCGCGTGATAATATTAAAAAGAGCCTAAAAATGTTGAAAAGCGATAAAACTTCCGACGTGGTCGTAGACTATTTAATCAACTACCTTTTACTAACCCTTGACGAATTGACTATACCCCGAACGGGTCGCGCCTTTGACGAGGGGGCGATATGCGCATACGTCGAATGCCTTGAGGTTTTAAGCCAGTGGCAGGAATTCCCTAAATTCGGCATATCCGACATAGAAAAAAAGTATCCGGTGAAGTAATTTGCCCTAAAAGATGTTGTAAAAAGCTCTATTTTATAATAAATATTAAATTATCAAACATATCCGTTTTGGATATGTTTGATTTTTTCTTAAAAATAAAATATAATTGAGTTGTGTAAAAAAGTTGGCAAAATTTTCCAACAATAAACAGTATTAATTGTATTTACGTATGAAAATGACAGAAGAAGAATTTAACGAAGGGCTTGAGCGCTTAAAAGCAAAAGATAACTCTCCCAAAACGGAGGAGTTTGCCTTGTATTGCATAGAAGTAATAAAATATCATTTATTGCCTAGGCTTGGCAAATCACCCGAATTGGAAGAAACCGCTCACGACATTTTTACCCAAAAGATTTTTGAGAATGAGAATTTGGGCTATATTCACAAGCCGGTACCTTGGTTAAATAAAATTGCCGATAATTACGTAAACACCAAGAGCAAGAAAGATAAAAGAAT
>JAAUYS010000109.1 GCA_014804995.1 Clostridia bacterium | reverse complement strand
TGGCTGCCATCCCAATCCGTATCGCGGAACTGGACGCGATACTCACGAACTGCGTGGATGACCACGAACCTGAGGAAATCCAGGAATTCGAGACAGAGCTTGCGTGGCTCGAGAACATCCAGGAACTATGGGACAAGCTCGAGGACCACCCCTACGATCCGTACACGGAATGCATCACGGCGCCCTATATCATCTTCCCCGCAGGCACGCACCGTGAGACCATTTGGCATTGGTTCGAGGAAAGCTTCGGCATCTCCGTCGCCGAGGACCTGATGTACTGACATGGACCATGGACTCGGCCTCCCGGCCGAAGGCCTCTATCCGCTACTTTTCGGTCGGGACTTACGTCCCTTCCCTCGAAGTAGCGGATGGCGACCGACGGTCCGTTACATAACGAAACGAGGAATAATATGAAGAAACAGAACAAGAAAGTACTGTACGACAAGCACACGACCGATGGCCAATATGACGGTCTGTACGCCCAACTGTCGAACCAAAGCGTATCACGTACAGTGATATCGTTCACGACGGTATACTACAAGAAACATCAACTGACCGAGACGCACGCCGAGACACGGAAAAAGGATCTCACGATAGTACTCGACGCCATAAGCAAGCAAAGCCTGCAGCCGGCCGATTATTTCGAACTGTATATGCATGGACATGAGCTCAAGTTCGACGTCGACTACGCGGTCACGTTCGAGACGACGCGTTTCTACGAGTTAATGACGGAAATGTCGAGCACTTACCTGAACGCGTTCCTTAATGACCTGAACAGCAGGGACCTGACGCTGTTCGACAAGCAAAGGCTTATTACCGAGCATTGCCGCGACCTGTCGTACCATGTAGCCAAGGCGATAAGACCGACAAAACTGCCTGAACTTGCCTGGAAGACGGCCGGCAAGGACAAATGGCAAATCACCCTCGGCTTCCTGCTCGGAACCTTGGTCCGAAGGACCGACGACCTATACGATCTGTACATCACGTCCAAGGACAAGAGCATACGCCTGGACAAGAAAAGGACGATACAATCGGACGACACGTCCCGGGCCATATTGCAAACAGGCATACAGCTCATGGAATACGAACTCGAAAGGTATCGTCAACGGATGAACGTAACACGACAAGCCATCACGTACGTCCAACAGAACCAGGTGGAACCCGTACCATCCAGCACCGTTTTCAGGGACATGGATCGCGACAACGAGCTTCTGATACTACGGCACAAGCAGGCGACCATGTACGACTCGATTGGCCGTACGGCCAGCGACCACTACAAATGGTGCATACAGAGCAAGGACTCCGACCGCGAGGAACTCCGGAAGAAACTGGGGACGTCGAAGACGTTCAACATGATTCAGTTCGGCGTCGAATCCGACAGAAACAAATACGGAACGACCTACGGCCCGATAATCCATCCGGTATTCGGCGTGACGCTTGCCGACATCATACCGGAAGACACGAACGCGGACGAATGGCTCGTGACGTTGAACCAGGACGACATACACGTCAAGGTCAAGCAACTGCACGGGACGCTCGAGTACGTCTGCCGACAGCTGAATCCCGACGTCACCCTCGACGACTTCCGCCTGGATGAACTGTCCGCGCTGGCGAACGACCCCATGGGATCCACGGCCGAGGCCAAGGCCCTGCTGTACCAGTTCACACAGCCGTTGGGTCCCATGTACGAGGCACTGAAATAAAACGACGCGCACGTTCCGTGCGCTTACGTGATATTCTGATGAAAGGACACGATGAGACATGAAGAACTGCTTCTTTTGCGGCAAGGCCCACGACACGAAGACACCCTCCGGATTCCCCTACCATGATGCCTACTACCCGTGCCCCGATTGCCAGCGGACGATGGACAATGCCATCACCGTCCTGTCCGTAGCCAGGACAAGGACGAGGCACCCCGAGATATCCGCCGGCATATGGCCGACGGGCGACTTCATGGTAGTGCCCATGAAATACAAGAACAAAATCTTCGATCCGGACCTGATGCCGTTCGCGGAACAGGCAATAAAGGCAAGCACCCTCGTATGCGTCGAGGAATCCGTATTCAAGCGGCTCAGGATCAAGTACGATACTCTACGAGAAAAGGGGAAATAAGCATGGTACCGAAACTGAACGCCCAACTCAAGATCAACGCGGACCCGGCAAGAATCGAGGAAACCAGCAAGCATATCAGGCAAGCGATCGAATACCTCCGGTTCCTTGACCAGACAGTCAATACCGGCCGGGCGACGCAGCACGACGTGGACACCTCCGTCAGCCTGCTGCTTTCCGAAATCGACGGCATGAAAACGGACCTCGAGCTGGACGAAATCCAGTCGAAAGTACAGCAATGGCAGAACAGGGCCATGGCTGACATGGCCGTCGAGACGCAATTGCTGCGGCAGGACGTCGGAAAGGGAATCAACGCGATCCAATTATCGGCGGCCCTGTCCACGGCCAGGGAACGGTTCGAGAACTGGTACGAATGGGTCGGATTCCACTATGCCTTCGTCGAACTCGGCGAACATGGCATCGTCGCCAGGCTCACGCATGACGTCTACGAATACGACGAGTACGACGATCCGCCCACGGAGACGAAGTTCGGCCCGAACTCCGAGTACGGGTTCGACTTAATCAAGCAACCGTACAAATGCCAACTGAAAGACTGCGACCAGAACAGGACCGAGCTCAGACGCATGCTCAAGCATTATTTTCCCAACGTCCAGTTCAGGAAGTTCGAGTCCAGGCGCTCGGACGATCCCAACGAGTTCGGCCTCGAGACCACCGTGTTCGTAGAATACGCGGACCTCGAGAATATAAGCTATGCATGAGAACGGCGGGCCCTGCCCGCGTACATAATCACAAACCACGAAACGGAGATGGTATGGAAATGGATGAGACATTACGGAACTATAGGGACTGTCCGCTGGACAAGTTCAACGAGGCCATGGACATGCACAGGCGAAACGTGCCGGTGAACGAACTCCCCGACGATGTCCTCTACGTCCTTTTCACCAAATGGGACGAGGACGCCAAGTCCCTGTGGCACAACAACCATTCCAGCTACGTCGCCGGCATAGCCATGGCCACGGAAAAACGACGTGACGAACTGAAGGCCGAATGCGAGAGACGTGACTTGGTTCCCGTAAGTGTCAACCGTCAAGCGCACCATTACGAAACGTATGCGAACCTGCCGGAGACGGACTTCAAGGGCTACCGTAACCTCGGATGGCCAGCCACTCTAAACCCGCACGAACCTCCATACCATATCGATCATGAATATATCATCATGGGCCGGCACTGGGAACAATACCACATTTACCTGCTATCGCTCGATGGCCGCCCTAGCCATATCATCGCCAAGTTCGTACACGAAAAGGAAGTACGCTACAAGCCATTGCATGGCCCTAACGATGACATCACGTTCACGCTGAACGGAAACAAATACGAACTACACGTCGAATTGAGGTAACGGCACGTGATGAAAGCACTCAAACGCAAATATGACGCCCTGCCGTCCGAGACACGGCTCTCCATACGATGCTTCGCCACGGACGCCATCGTGTGCATACTGTTCGTAATCGCCCTGATCGTAATCGAATACACTACCTGAAAGCAAAGGACGTGATTACCATGCCGGCTTACGCAATCCGCGTTACGCACGAGAACCACGACATACCGTACCACCTGGCATTCGACCCGGAAGGCAACGCATGCCTCACCAACAACAAGGAAAAGCAAGCCATGTTCGACTCCGGCAAAACCGCCAGGCTGTTCGTCGAGGGCTATGGCTCCGACATGGCTGAAAAGCCGTACTTGAAAGGACTCCAGTTCGAAATCGTCGAAATCGAGGAGTGAGGAAATATGCTGGGCAAATGCATCATATCACTGGTATACCCGAGCCTCGGGAAGGAATACTACGTAATCTTCGACGGCTACGGAAACCCGACGTTCACGCCGGACAAGAACATAGCACATATCTTCGAGACGAAGGAAATCGCAGAACGAATCCTCAGGGCATATCGTCGCGAAATACAAAGCAAGACCAACGTTGACGTGCCCCATCACTTCGACGTACAGGAAATATAAGGAGTACACATGTTCAAAAAACTCATCGATCGGATCATCGGACGATACGTCATCGAAATCCGGAACACGAATACAAAAACGAAGGACGTATATTACGTCAAGTACCAAAAGCACTCCCCTCCCCGCTTCACCAGGAAAAAAGACAACGCGACCCGGTTCGACGGAAAGGACACCGCCAAGGACATCGTAAAACTAATCAACTTCTACGGCTGGCTGCCCAAGAGGATCAACACGACGAACACGACAATTGAAATCAAGAGAACGAGATATGGGAGAAAAACCAAGAAATGAAAATCCACGTGCCGTGAATCACAAGGAAAAGACGCGGAACTATTTCAGTTCCGCAAACCACGAATACAGGAAACAGAAACGCTATTCACAGGGCCTCGAAGACAGGCTCAATTCAAGGAGACAAACAAATGGACAAACCCCTCAAGCTTGAACTCAGGACACTATACGGCAACATGCCCGAAGATCAGCGTTACGTCCAGGACATATACGAGTCGCTCGAGCAGGCCCGATCCGACCATCGATACGACCTGATCGTAGTGGGCTACTGCATCGTGAATTCCGAGACCAAGAAAATCCACCCGGACACCCGAGAATGGTACGAAACGTACCATGAGGCCGAAAAGGACATGGTCGATATCCTCAAAGCCACAAACCCACCGCCCGAACTGCACGCCATGATCCGAAAGATCGAAAACGGGAACGAGATCGTGGATACGCTACATGTTACGTTCCGGGCCACCAGCACGGACATCTACACAGAGGAACGACTGAAGGAATGCGTCATGGCCGCACTCGACAGATGCATCAAGAGCGAAAAGCTGCAGGCGCCCCTGGACTGGGACGATGCGGTAAAACTCCTCGTCAAGTATCCGAGTACGTGTACCATAAACAGCTTCGAGTGCGTCGTGAGCGCCTCATCGAGCCTGTACCATGTATCATCGAGCGACGCCTGTGACCTGACGTAAACACGCGGCCCCATCTCGGCCTGACGGCCGAGGGTCTTCGATCGATCCGATCCCTCGGACCGTCGGATGCCGACCACGGGGCAAGGAAAATTCCTACGGAAATACGATAAAAACTTCCCTAAAACGACAATTCTCTGCTGACCAAAAGGAAAAAACCATGAAAAAAATACTCTGCTACGTTGACAAAGACAACAAGCAACGGTTCCAGGTGCTCTACCCGGAAGGCATGTATACGGACCAAATACTGGAGCATTGGAAAGCCGACAACCCGGATTGCACACCCGTGGCACTCTTCGACTGCAGGCACGACGCCATCGAAATGGACAGGAAAGGCCGTACCGATTATGCCATGTACTGCGAGGGCTTCGGGCTTACGCTCGACGACCTCGACACGAAAGTCACCATAAACGGAAAGACCTGCAAGTTGCACAGCATCAATACCCGCAAGACGAAATACAAGATCGTATGGGCCTACCTGGACGATCCTGGCCGATATATACGCACCACTCCCGCATATGCGAGGTGGCTGCTCGACGAGGCCACGGGAACCCACCCGATTTGAAGACAAGGAACCCGAGCGATGAATCGCTCGGGTTAAAATCCCTGCGAAAATGCCGGCCAAGCGATTCGCAATCGCCGACCGACACCAAAGGAAAGGAGCAATGCGCATGTGGACGCGACTTACCGACGATTGTTGGAACTACGACCTGGGAAACCCGCGATCGCACATATTGTTGACGAACATTACGGGACAAAGGTACACGGCTCGGATCACGATCATGGAGACGCACGGCGGCACCGAAGTCACGTACTCGTTCGACATCGATGTGTCTGCACGTGACTGGTCCTCGGCCAAGGAAGAGACCCTACGGAATGCGCACACGATACTGTGTGCGCACAAGTCGGAATTGGAAAAACACATAACGTCGACCCGGACCGACATCCTGTCCCCCAGCCAGGAACGGCTCGCAAGCGAAATAAATCGACTGGACAAGCGATAAGCGATAAAACCCGATGGATTGGAGTGTAACGAATGAGAACCGACAAGACGAACTATTACCTTGACATAGCCGAAACCGTCGCCCAACGGAGCACCTGCATCCGATGCCACTACGGCGCAATCATCGTAAAGAACGACGAAATCGTATCGACCGGATACAATGGGGCTCCACGTGGCCGGAAAAACTGCATTGATATCGGATCCTGCTTCAGGACGGAGCACAACATTCCGCATGGCACTCGCTACGAATCATGTAGGAGCTGCCACGGGGAACAGAATGCAATCATATCGGCGTCCCGCAACGATATGCTCGGTGCCACGCTGTACCTTACAGGACTTGACGCCAAGACGAACGCATACATGGAAAGCATCGATTGCTGCTCCATGTGTAAGCGCATGATCATCAACGCCGGCATCGCAACCGTAATCATCCGGCAAAACAAGGACTCATTCCGTACGGTCGACGTGAACGACTGGATCGAGAACGACGATTCACTCACGCTCCACGATAGCTATTGACCGAAATTTCCGATGGACAAAGTCCACAAAGTATGGTATAATATAACAAAGGACGTGATTGAGACGGAATTTACATTTGATAGAAACGGTTTCTTGAACCACATGATCGACCAATTTCCCATGGTGATGTCGAACCACTTCACGCACGACCTCGTCGAGAACGTCGTGGACCTGGTAATCGAAAGCCATGGCGAAGATGTCGACGACTTCGTGCGAACCTTGGCGAAGAACGTCCCCGAGCTTGAACCAGAGGAAGTCTGCCTGTTCGTCGAGAAGAAGAAATAATCGGCACGGACAAAAGGAAACAAAAGCATGGACAAGAAGAAACTCATACCACCGATTGCAACGTTTGCACTATTCCTGATGGCGCTCGTCGTCGCATTAATCGGTCGCGACACGCTGGTCATCAACTACGGTATCCGATCGTACGGCATGATGCGTACGGTATTGATTGTCACGACGATACTCTCGGCTCTATGGCTGGCTTTGTCATGTCTCGTCAGGAAGAAACTGCAGCCGACCAGCACGGCTCCCACGGTTGGCGTCCAGGACCCGAACGAACTGACGGAACTGGACAGGACCTCGTTGTACGACGAACTGAACGAATTCGCTACAGGTAAATGGGAACAAATCACCGATATCAAGGCCATCGTAAGGCAACTCGACAGCGTGAACGAATACCAGGCCGAAATCGAAAGGCTCGCGAAACAGAACGACTACCTGCAGGAAAAGCCATCGGAAATCATACAGCGGGTCGAGGATTGCATGTACATCAACGTACGCAAGCTCATCAACTATATGAGGATCATCCAGGTCAAGGACCGGATGGCCATGGCATCGAAGATAGGCGAATGCATAAACAAGAACGCAAGCCTGCTCAAGAAGGTCGACGATTTCATCATTGCCGTAGTCGAGTACGTGAACAACGACATGGCCCGGGGCAAGGAGGAAAAGACCACGGACTACGTCGACAGCTATATGTTCGTAGTACTGGACGCTATCGAACTGCCCGAGACCTATTTAAAATAATATAAGGAGAAGAAGAACGCATGCGAAGACAAATCAAGAAAATACTCG
The DNA here is from genome assembly GCA_014804995.1 of Clostridia bacterium. Lineage (GTDB taxonomy): Bacteria > Bacillota > Clostridia > Christensenellales > Borkfalkiaceae > Coproplasma. The sequence goes on along the minus strand of JAAUYS010000109.1, from coordinate 5,298 downwards.
CGCTGCTGCTCGTCCTGACGTTACTCACCGGATGCGACGCCATCTCGGACGAAATCCGCGCCCATGAGAAGACGGATGCTCTATCCGTCACGGAGGCACGCAAGGAACTGGATTCCTTGCTCACCAAGGTAAAATCAACGGAAATCAAGGACCCGCAGCTCGACATCTATACGGATGAAATCAGCGAGGCTGCCGCGTTGGCCGACATCGACACGTTCGATACGCCCGTCGACGGCAACGGCCAGATCACGATCGAAATCGCGACCGCGACGGAATTCAGCTCCGAGGCGCCCGACGACTGGCTGGTAGCCGTAGCCAGGAACTTCAATCGTGAAAAGCATGAATTGAACGGCAAGTCCGTCGCGGTCACCATCCGCGCCATCACGTCCGGCGAGATCCTGACGTACACGAAGGCCGGTATCTACCAGCCCCATGCCGCAGTGTTCAGCAACGACGCATGGGTAAAGATGTCCCAGGCGTCCGGCATAGGAATAGACGTAATCGAGAAAAGGATCGCTGGCAACACGGCCGGCATCCTGATTTCCAAGGACGCGTCGGACACGGTCAATGAAAAATACGGAGAAACGACCTTCGCGACCGTAATCCAGGCAACACAGGACGGAACGCTGACCTTCGGCTATCCGAATCCCTACACGTCGTCCACGGGACTTAACGGACTTACGGCCATGCTTGGCCTGTTCGACCCGTCCGATCCGCTCTCGGCCAAGGCCAGCTCCACGCTGAAAAACTACCAAAAAACGGCGCCGCCCGTAGCCTACAACACCGCTGTACTCCGTAACCAGGCCAAGAAGGGCATCGTCGACACCATGCTAATGGAGGAACAGGCCTACGTCAACACTCCCGAACTGTCAGACTATATTTATATACCCTTTGGCATCCGGCACGACCACCCGTTCTGCGTGTTCGACTGGGATACGGAAGAACAGAAAGGTGCGGCGGAACTGTTCGCCGAGTACTGCCTGACCGACGAGAACCAGAAACTGGCCACGGAAAAGGGCTTCAACCGCCATGATGACTACAAGGGCGAACAAGGGCTTTCCGGGCAACAGTACCTGACCGCGCAGTCGCTATGGAAACAGAACAAGAACGGCGGACGGCCCACTGCTGCTGTATTCATCGTGGACACGTCCGGATCCATGAAGGGCGAACCGTTACAGGAACTCAAGAAATCCGTCATAGACACTTTGCCCTATATCGGCCCTGAAAACTGCGTCGGACTGATCAGTTACAATTCGGACGTAACCGTAAACTTGAACATGCTGGAAACGGACGAGAACGGCAAGACCGTAGGTCTAAAGGCATTCGACGACCGCCAGCGGGCCTATTTCTCGGGCGAAATAAAGAACTTGCAAGCCACCGGCAACACTGCGACATATGACGCGGTGTTGGTTGGACTCGATATGATCAACCAGGTGCAGGCCATCGAACCGGACGCGACACCTCTCATTATCTTATTGACGGACGGTGAGGCCTGGGGCGGTTACTCCCTGTCTCGTATCGAAACCATAGTGGAGGGCATGCGCGTGCCCGTCTATTGCATCGCCTACAACTACAAAGACAATGGCGAGCTCGAAAAGCTTTCGGGCATCAACGAGGCGTCCACGGTCAGGGCCGAATCTGACGACATCGTGAACCAACTCAGGAACCTCTTCAATACTCAATTATAACAAACAAGCGGGGTTTATCCCCGCATACATAGCCAATGAACAATCAAAGAAAGGACGTAGTACAAATTGCTGATTCCATGGCAAATACAAGGTGAAATCAAGGAAACGACAATCTACGCCGCCCTTGATACCATACAACGAATCCTTGAGAACAACGAATTTCTGGGCCGCAAGCCCCAGGACCTCAAATCGATGGAAGTCATCGAAAAGCTCAGGCAAGTCCTACGGAAAACGTCGATCCACCTTGATCCGAATCCATACGAACAGGAACTGAACGTAATACGCAATGCCATCGAGAACCTCGAGAACCGAATTCTTAATGGCACTCTCGACGACCACTGGCCCGAATGGGACTACTCACTGGATCGGTTCGTATGGCCCACGCATTTCGACGTTGACTTCTCCGACCAAGAAACGCACGACCTGTTGACCGGCTTCGTCACGCTCCGCATCAAGATCCTCGGCGTCGAGATTGCCGAAACCGATAACGGCACGGCCACATGCCCGGGCTGCGGCAATACGATATACCATACGAATGAACAGGACGCGTGCGGGCATTGCGGCACGAGGTTCATATGGCCCAGCGATGACGACGGAGAAGAAACGAACGGTAAATCATTCAAGGAAAGGTTGACGACCAACATGATCAAGAAGTACGCGAAAAAGTTCATAATCGTTGCCATAGTCTGTATCCTGCTCGGTATCTTCGTACCATGCGTACGGACGATTCCTACGGGATATACCGGCATAAGGACCACGCTCGACCGGATAGACCAGAACCCCGTGCGATCGAGCCCTACGTTCCTGGTCCCGTTCGTACAGGACCTCGAGCTCGTGAACAACAAACAGCAGACTACCACGCACGATGACCGCATCTGGGGCGAAAGCGAGGACCAGACGGTCGTATTCATGGAAGGCGTGACGATCGCGTACCAGATCAATCCCGACTGGTCAGTCTGGCTCTACTCGAACGTGACCGACTACAAAAGCAACGCGTTACCGGCCAACATCATCCAATCCTCGATGAAGTCCGCGATGCAGAGCCTCAAGACCGACAAGGTCACCAAGCGCGAGCAGATTGAACCTCTCGCCGTCGAAAAGCTCCAGTCCGCGATTACGCAGAAATACGACGGGAACGAAGTCATCACGATTATTTCCGTGAACGTCAACAACATAGACTTCGAGGACGAGTATAACAAGGTCATTGCCGAACGCCAACAGGCCCAAGTAAAATACGAGACCCAGCAAATCGACATCAAGACCCAGCTCGAAAAGGCCGATGCCGACAAGAAGGAACGAGAAATCAAGGCCGAGGCGGCGGCCATTGAAAAGACGACGCAAGCCGACGCCGAGGCTGAAGTCATCAAGACAAAAGCCGAGGCACAGGTCGAGGCCAACAGAAAACTGGCCGAATCCTTGAGCCAGAATCTCATCGACTACGAAACGATCCAAAAATGGAATGGAGAACTCCCCTACGTACAGGGCGGGAACGCGATTATTGACATAACAGGCAAGCGAAACGGCACGACAGACACGGAACCGGCGCCGACCGAATAACAACGCGCGGGGCAAAGCCCCGCATACATATAGAATACTCAGCAAAGGAATCAAACATTGACAATTAATTACAAATATGGTATAATATACCTGTTAAACCTCACTGAAAGAAGATGATTCGCTTGCTCAGAGCATTCAAGACTGAAATAAAACCAACACAAGAGCAAGCACTGAAAATACGCCAAACTATCGGCATTTGCCGGTTCATCTATAATTTCTATTTAACAGAAAACCAGAAAGCATACGCACACAACCAACCGTTCATCACGGCCAACAAATTTTCTCTTTGGCTGAATAACGATTTCCTACCCAACAACCCAACTTATAATTGGATCAAAGACGTGAGCTCCAAAGCCGTCAAGGAAAGCATGCGTCATGGTGAAACAGCTTTCAAGAAATTCTTCAAGCATCAGACTGGTTATCCTAAATTACGCAAAAAGAACAAGGATACCAGGACCAAAGCCTATTTCCCCCGTAACAACAAGACCGATTGGACTTGCGAACGGCACCGAATCAAGATACCCACTTTGGGATGGATGAGACTAAAGGAAAAAGGCTACATACCTACGAGCATGGAAATCCGATCCGGCACTATCAGCATGCGCAGTAACAAATATTTTGTTTCCGTTTTGATCGACGTGCCGGGACCGGAAAAGTATGACCTAAACCCAGACGGCATCGGCATTGATCTGGGTATCAAGAATTTTATCACATGCTCCAACGGTATGGTTTTCAAGAACATCAACTATTCTCGAAAAGTACGAAAGCTCGAGAAACAATTAAGGCGTGCTCAGCACAAGCTCTCGAGACAATATAAAAATCTTAAGAAAGGAAAAGCTACGTATAGAAATATAGACAAACAAAAACGCCGTATCAGGAAATTATATTACCGATTGGATTGCATGCGCAAGGATTTCTTAAACAAATGCGTCAATATGCTGGTGAAAACCAAGCCAGCATTCATCGCAATGGAAGATCTGAACGTAAGAGGTATGCTGAAAAACAAGCATTTGAGCCATGCCATATCGCAGTTGAACTTCACAGCATTCAGAACTAAATTGATTGATGTATGTTCCAAACATGGGATACCCGTGAAACTTATCAATCGCTGGTATCCTAGCTCCAAGACATGCCATAACTGCGGATATGTAAAACATGACTTGAGGCTCTCGGACAGAACATACAAATGCCCTGTCTGTGGTTCTGTCATGGATCGTGATTTCCAGGCGTCCCTTAACATACGGGACTGCCAGGATTTCAAGTACGCTTGTTAACAAAGCTTGTAATACAACTACCGATAGCTAGTCGGAAAGTAACGCCTGTGGAGTATGATACCAAACTGAAGTAGATATTATGAATAGCCATAAATCAAAACAGCATACAAAGAAACAGGAAACATCTTGATATAAGACATTTGTCTATATTTTAAGTAGCAGACAGCATATGGACTCATATCCCGAAAAATTCGGCGTACTCAAGATAACCAGCAAATACGTCCGATCCATCGCATACAGGATCCAACAAGACCAATTGCTCAGGCGCCGCCTGACGAATGCCAAGCACGCGAAGGACCAGTCGCCCTTAACCGAACGTTATACGATGCCGATGTCCATGTACAATGACAAGTCATTCAAGCACCATGTCGTGGAATTCGTCAAGAAGTATGACCCGGACGCCATAGTCGAGTTCTCATGCACAAACGAACACGTTACATTACGAACAGACGACGAAGTCTGGGCCTACGCGTTCGTCACGAACAAGAGGACCGGCATGGTGGAAACGAACATGAAACCCACGTTCGGAATCCTCCAGTCCAAGCATCCGACGGACACCGAACCCAGATACTTTGCGCCCTATGACAAAGACAAACGGCCCCGGATAAAGAAACGCAGGAAACTCCAGACGAAGTCAGGGGAAAAGTCCGAGATATACATCACGTCCACGAAAGAGGATGCGATAAAGGGCTACAACCAGCTCGTGGCCCGTGCCGTCATGTCGCTATACGACAAGACCAAATACATGACGAACAACCATATAGGACCCCTCCCGCAGG
>JAAUYS010000108.1 GCA_014804995.1 Clostridia bacterium | reverse complement strand
TCCCCGAGGGAAGCAATTAGAATAACACCCTCCTGACTCGGCACCACACCCACCACCGCATGCCATCCTCCACCCTTAAGAGCGAATATAAACTCCAGATTACTCTTCCTTCCATTCAAAGTCACTGAACTTCCGCAGAAATAAGCCGCCCCCGCCTTTTTCTGCAAAACGCTCTCATATATAAATAATTCTAATCTTGAAAGTTATAACTCAAATTTAGATATTCGTCTAATTGGAAAAATACTATCACACAAATGATCTAAATAGACACTCAGATATCTTCAATTAATTTAACATTCTCTGCTCGCAAACCATCATACGATACTCCTAAATAAAAATTCACCCGCTTGTTAAGGCAACTCTCATCAAGATGTTCTCGCTTTGGCACAAAAATTATCCTTTGAGATATATCAATTGGGATAAGTGTTATTTCCGCCGAACCTCCATTACTATACTTATTTACAACACCCTCAAATACCATTCTTGACTCAAGACTGTCATTATACACATTTAGCAGACAATTCCTCATTCTTATTTTCTCCATACCTATCCATTCCCTAACCAAAGTATTACCATTTCTTAAAGCCTGACATTTCTTCAAAAGGTCAGCGGCTTCTTGTACAGCTAAAATCGAATCATTAAGGGCTAACTTAATCTGCAAAGCATAACTATAAAAAGTTATCACCGGATGATTAGTACGCGCTGCCCACTCATTTACAACTCCTGCACATTCTACAATAGTAGCATTAGAATATCTTGACAATTCGAGCCATCTATTAAAATCTCCTTGATTAGGCGATGAGCTACTAAGATTCTCCTCCATCCATTTTCTAAGCTGACTGTTAAGGTTGGTATCCATACGATAATCTCTATCTTTACCCTTGATCGGTCGGCTCAAATAGCAACCCACCAATAACCTTCTTATATTATCCGAGCTATTCTGCTGTAACTGGTTTTGTAAGTATTCTATGGCCTTACTGTAGTTATTTAGAATCTTTTGAAGCCTGACAATATGACTATCATATGCTTCCTTGAATTCCTCATACGTAAGACCTATAGTTCTTAACTCTTCAATTAGGTTAGAGGCATCCTCATACCATGCGGAATATGGAGACTTATTGAGAATCACTTTCCAAGTATCGTCCTTAGATAGCTTCTTTACATATTCTAACGCTTTCAGTAATAACAGTATCTCCCCATCGTATCCATAAGTAGAAAGATTATTGGATTGCTGATTTTCTCGAGATAGTTTATAACACCGACATCCCTCTGCTATCATCTTTTCAAAAGACCAGCCCTCAATCACCTCAGAATCCACTCCAGTTTTATCATACACTGAGATTCTCTGATTAAGCATATTACGGAAGCACTCTCCTCTGATATGATATAGGACGTAGTCATTCTCCGACCCTAACTCAATTGCCTTATCAATATGCTTTATACCCTCTGAAAAATCTTTTCGTAATTTAACCAATGCACGTGCCAAATGGGCATGGTAATGAGGAGTATAAGGGAAATATTCCACAAGACTCTTGAACAACAGTATTTTCTTATCATCGTCCAGGATACTGACAGGTGCGGCATATTCATTCTCTGATTCAGGATCTCTTTCAATACAAAGTTCTGTTACTTTCTTCTCATATGTCTCATCATTCACGGAAGCAGCCATTTCTATAAACAGACCTAAAAGTCGGAAGAGGTTATTCTTATAACTATCGTCCTCCTCTTTCATTCCCCAGAACTGTCTCAGTATCTCTCTTGAAAGCAGATTATGTCTTACACCATACTGAACAAGATTAGCTATAATTCGGGTTTTAAGCAAAGCTTCCCGTAACTCAATGGGTAACTTCTCCTTTAGAGAAAACATCTGGTCATTAGGAATCTTGAAAAAGAATCTAAAAGGAGATTCCGAAATCCAAGTATGTCCATACATATCTAACAAAGCCAAAATTCCCAAAGTAGACCTTATTGCATAATCTTTGTCATACTCCAGATAAAAATTCCTTACAAAAGGCGTAATTCCCTTAAAATCCTTATTGAAGACTGTCAAAGCAACTTCAAATGGTGTCTTATATCTACTATTGCAATAACAATCTATATTTTTCTCTAAAGTCTCAGAATTGGCACCATATCCATATATAATATTAAGATTGATAAATAGTTTCTTTACCTCCTTAAAGTCTTCCCCCCAATCCGGACACAACTGTACATTTCTCTTTCCACTTTCTAAAGTAGACTTACGTGATATTCCTATTAATATAATTCTCTTGGTATTATTTATGGAACAAGCCAGTTGCTCCAACTCACTACTCAGCATAACTTCTGGCACTTCAACGAAAACAATGATTGGCAAGCGTACATAGTCATAGAGTTCCTCAAGAAGTGAACTGACTTTACTTAATGAATATCTTGTAATAAACACTGTTGGATAGTCCTTGTGTATACTCAGTGCCACTTGTCTGGAAAGAGTCGTACCTCCATCCCCAGGGTAATGCAATAATCGACATACTTTTGGACCCTCATAAGGAAAGTTATTGACCCATGATTCTATTTGTTTCTTAAGATTATCTATAAAAGATCTCTCTACAGCCCAATGATGAAACACTCCAGCCCATGGTAATACGGATTGACCTAAATAGTATTTCTTTTTCTCTTCAGGAGATTTGTCCTCAAAGTTATTCCGTTTATACAAGATATCAAGATAATCAGAGAAATATCTCACTCTATCTATTGGTATAGTTCCTTTTGCATGCTCATCTTCCTTTCGATAAGGAAGGTTGTAGTTCTCAGTTTTGATTTCTTGGATTGGCAGTTGATTCATTAACACTTCATTTAAAGATGCCAATGAGAACGGCAAATAGATTAGATTATTATTCCCACTATTCTCTACCCAACTCTTTAATCTTTTGTCAAATACATAGTATTCAATCTTAGCTAATGAAAATCCTTTAATTTCAATTAGAGAAAGGACGGAATTATTGACAACGATAGAAGAATTGAGAGATAGTATCACCATTTTTTGGTATCCTCCTACAACAATATCTCGAAACAGCAATTCAATGAATTTATCAAGATATTTTAATCTGCTTCGTTTCCATTGATTAACATCAGAGGATGGCGGTATAACCTTATCAAATCCATCGGCAAGAAAGTAGATAGGATTCCACTTATGATTTACAAGAGAGGTGGATTGAGTGATATCTCCACACTTAAGGAGCCTTCTAAGATTTTGCTGACCATAAGTATCCCCCAAATTACCTTTATCAAAAGTATTATTATCAAAATCTATCACTGCACTCCAATCAACTCTCGTAACAGTAGGAAAGACATGAAAAGCTTGAGAAGAAAAATCGTTTACAAGAATATAGATAGTATTTGGTTCTTGGAATCCATCTAATTGTTCATAAAAATTGACTACTTCACCCTCATTTATATCAAGGCTCTCAGGTGAGGGTAGTCTGTCAGATGTGATATAATTATTAACATATTTCCGAATCTCATCCAAAGCTTTCTCTACATCACTCAGTACTAAATCAATTGCTTTATGTGATGTATTGTTTGCGAAGCAATCCCTATTCGTAGCGAGATAATTGAAATCAACATCATACGCTACACCAGAAAGTCCCTTCTTAAATAGGAACTGTTTCTTTTTGTTCCTTTTATATAAGAATCTGATAGCACCAGGTAAATTAAATGTATTATAGAAATCATTCTTTTTTCTTTGGTCGTCCGACAAAGAATCTAGTCTGCTTTCTACGGTAGTCCAATTATTTTGAATATGAAGTTTGATTGCAAATTCAATGACCGAACTTAGATTCTGACCAGCAGCATTTATATTTTCTACTACCTTATCACTTCCTCCTTGTCCTATCATATTCTTAGCATTTCGGATTCCACGAATTGCAGCTACCCATTTGGCAAGTACGCTTTCTAAAGAATAAGCAGAAGGAGTCGGTCTCATAATTTTACGATATTATGTGATAAAAAGTTATCAGTTGTATAAGTATTTATGGCAGAAAAAGGATTGTGATGTCCACGCAATCAGAATATTAGACCTAAATCTGACAACTTGGGCAAGATTGGAATAATTGATATAATGTTATTATATATCACTTTACCTCAACAATAAAAATCTTATCTCAAATCATGACTGACATTATCTTGAAGCTGTATAATGTCCCTGACTTAATTTCTTCCGTTTATGTTCTTGAAGAAGGAGGCCGGGAAGAGTGGCAATTATCCAACCACAACGTTTGAGTTGCTTCTTCGGCTCAGAGAAGATTCGGTAGATAAACTCCATATGGCGGTCAACCATCCACTTTGGAGCGCGGCTAGCCTCCAAACCACTATAAAATTTAAAAACGGCCCCAACACCCATCATCACACCATGTGAAAGATAAGGTTTGAGCCGCGACATAAACTTCTCCTGTTTTGGAGCTCCTAAAGCCACCCATATAATATCTGCACCATCCTCCTCTATCATCTTCGCGATTCCCGGATAATCAAAAGCTTCTACACCAAGAAACGGAAGCTCTACAAACTTCATGTCTGCAATGTCAGGCCTTTTCTCAGTCAGATGCTTTTTCAAACCATCCAAGACCGACTGACTCCCTCCTAAGAAAATCATCCTTTTAGGTGGCAACTCAAACACATAATCATGGAATATCTGACTACCACAATATTGTTCGCGCTTTATACGGTACAACCATTTCAAGTACAAAGGAACAAAGGAACTGTCACATATTGAGAACATCCCCCCGTTCACCACGTTGAGATATTCGGGATCACGATTAGCGGAGTTAAGTACTACACCATCCGACACACAGATGTAATCGCTACCCTCCTCCTTCAAGCGCAAATCTACTGCTTCATGTACCTTCTTCTTATCAAACTCGTAACGTACATTAAAATAAGTTTCCATGCTAACCTTTCATACAATAGTTGACACTGAGTGTATCTTATATTCAAGTTCCTGAATTAAGATACACTCAATACAATCTTATCCAATTACCTCACAATAATCCATGCATTACAGCTTGTCAGATTTATATCGCAACAAATTTATGCAACGACCCATCGATTTTTAATGTCTTTACAAATTTGATATTTACTCGGACAAACTAAAGTTATCTGCCAGAAAGACATCCTAAATTATAATTATATTCAAACTTACTTATATTAGGCATCCATAGGAGAGTCGAACTCCTTCCTCCTCGATTTAACTTTCCATCTTATCCCCTGACAATAGTGCAATAATGTACACCAACATTAGTAGAGCGAGGTGAACTAACCGTTATTCGAATGGATAAATTTATTTTGAAGAATATCCACTATACCATCGTCAGCAATCGGACCATAATGTGCATTTATATATTGACGGATAGAACCTCTGAGACGATTAGGATTATTCGGTAAAAATTTACTAATCTGTTTATGATTCATTTTACTGACATCATATTTATTCCAATCTATTATATGGAATATATCAGTTGTAAGCGTGTCAGTTATATTCTTCAAATTTGCCGTACACAATGTGTAATCATCAAAAGTTAGAATTCCAGGTTGTGAAAGTGCATTTGTTAAAGATGGATAGTATTCTCTAATCTTTTCCTTATCAATCTTTAAGTATAGTGTCTTTATCTTTTCTTCCTCTCCCCTATTTAATTTATGAGCTAAGAGATTCCTATAGCGGTGATAATATCTATCCAATAGTATCTTATATTCTTCTACCGAAACAGTAACATGTTGCTCCTGCAATCCGGCTATTAGCTTTTCCAAAGTAGTCTTGTCATTGAAATCAAGATTGATATTTAATCCAAAAAGCTTTAAATCATTCTTGAACTCCTTTACAAAATTGTCTACACATCCATATGGGTGTATTAAATACCAACGGAATATATCCTGCCTATAGGATCCAATATCTATATTCCCAAGCTTGATACTTACCTCTGCAGATTGACCTACAATAAACTTCCGAAATTTATAATCAGACAGACCGGAAAGATCCCATTTACGCATCAACTGCCGTAGGGCACATTCATTATATTCTACCAATGCATCATATCCTCCTAATACACGCCAAAGATTACGCATTGAAGGAAGATCAAATTTATTCTTTCTACAAGATCGATTGCGCATAAACTATAGAAAAGTCAGAATGTTATCTATGGGTATCTATCCAACTGGGTCAAGACCGTAGATTCTGTAAATAGTTTTATAAGAAATAGTGGATTTTGTCTGCATTCGTTTATGCAGTGGAAGTGTTTTCGGCTGTCTCAGAGAGGATAATGATATTGGGTAGCATATCGTGGAAGTCGGTGACTCCATCATAGATTCTGATGAAGACCATCTTAATATCGAGTCCGAAGGCCCGATCATTCATCCGGCAAATCTTGAAGTACGAGTGTATGAGAGCTATATGTATGACCGCCTCGTCAATTTAGCATTGTAGCCATTTCTCTCTTTGCTCGTCGATACTGGGAAGTAGCACTTAACGGTATTGTTACTGATTTCAAGCCGTTCACATATAAGGTAGGAAAAGCCAAGAAGTTATCGTAGTTAACCAGAAGATAATCATTCCTCAATCTTATGTTGAGGAATATACAATCTTCCACTACGTGTTCCTCACATCGGGATTACTAATAGTTTTATAAATACTTAACATAGTTTTTGCCTTATAATCCCAGCTTAGCATGTATGAATTATTCTCTTCATTCTCTGAAATTTGATTTAAGATATTTCTATTTTCTGATAGATAATCTAACTTTTCAGCAAATTCCCTTATTGATTGATTTTCATTACTCAACTCTATGGTTATACCAGCAAACTTCTTAACCAACGGTCCAAATCCACATGTATTGAATGCCAAAATTGGAAGCTGATAAGAGATTGCTTCTAACACTACCGTTGATGTAGCCTCCATGATGCTAGTAAAGAAAAATAGATCAGAATCCATCATAATTTGTCCAATCTTATCATGATTAACTTTCCCTAACCACTTTACTCTTGAATTAATTCCAAGAGATACGGCAAGATTATGATATTTATCTACTTCCTCTTTTGAGCCCGTTCCACATACAGTTAGTTGGATACTAGCGTTAGAAGTTAATGCTAATGACCTTAAAGCGATATCAAGACGTTTTGTATATATAAATCGCCCAACCCATAAAACATTGAATACTCCCTCAGTTCTTTTGGGTATATTTTTTTTTGTATTTACTTCTGTACCTGTTTCATTTATAAAAAAACACTGTTTATCATAAATTTTCTCCACTGCTTGTTTTGCTGTTTCAGTTGCACAAATAACAGCTGAGGCATTATTGAAAGCACTTCTTACCCTCGGGTAAAATCTAAATTGTAACTTATTAATATTATTCTTTATTATACATTTGATTTTTGTTTTCCAACCCGCATTGATTAAATAATTTACTGGAATCATATCCATTCCGCAAATTGGGCCCCATACAAATGGTATACTTTTGATTTGCCAAAGAAATCCCGGTTCCCTAAAACCAACCATATTTAACTGATGAATTATATCGATATCATTATTTTTTATGATATCTTTCGCGATGGATAAGGTCTGCTTTTGCCATTTACGGTAATACCAATAAAATCTCCAATCACCTTGATTCCAGCACATCAAACGCACCTTTTCAGGAACTGGATTAAAATAAAAATGTAGATTATCTTTTTGGGGGAGTTCTTTTACAGCCTCAAGTATCTCATTTCTCCATTCACTTTCTGTAATGACATGAACATTACAATATTTAGCAATATTAATGATCCAATTCCATCCCATTCCCGGCTCACTACCCCAAGTGGGCGAAACCGCATAAGCACTTATCAAAATATTTAACTTAATCATCACTTACCTTCAATTAAGTCATGGTAAATATTACCTATTTGTGAATTAAGAATATTAATGTTAAAATCACTGGAAATACGTTTGTCTGTATTCTTAACAATTTTATCTCTAATATCTTTTGATTTTATTAACATTAATAATGCATCGGCAAGTTTTAAATAATTATTTACCGGGACGATAATCCCATCAACTTCATCTGTCACCAATTCAGGGATTCCCCCTACAGGTGTCATTATGCAAGGAATGCCATAAGCCCAAGCATCTAATATTGCCATAGGAAATCCTTCAGCTTGACTTGGCAGACAAAAAATAGAAGCTTCACGAAATAAATCGTCTTTTGTCTTTCCTGTAACCCATCCTACTAATGTAACTCTATCCGAAATTCCAAGATCTGAAATAACTTCCTTTGCTTCGTCTAATTCTCCATTACCAGCCATAACTAAATACCAATCATTAACTTCAGGCCTCCGGCATATAGTTGAAAAAGCTTTAATTAAAGTATCATAGCCCTTTCGTTTAATTAAAGTACCTGCAAACAATACAATGTTTTTTTTAATGATAGATCTTTCTACTAAGGGAGCAGGATTATAAATTGTTATAATTCGGTCCTTATCCAATGACAGCTTAGAGGCAAGTAACTTTTTCCAGCTGTCTGATAAGACTATTATCTTATCTGCTTTTTTAAATATCTTACTATATATTATATTTTTATCTGGATTATTCAACATTGATTTCTCTGCAGCGTGAAAATGAATAATCACTTTTTTATTAAAGATTTTTCCAATTGTTATAAAAATATTTTTTCTCTTAATTGATGTCCCTAAGGCAGAATGTATATGTAATATTTTTGCACCATAAAGCAACATGAGGAACTGACCTAAGGCTTTGATAAAGTATAAAATTTTAATAAATGCATTTCCATCCCTAACAGTTTCTATCCACTTACAACCATATTCATCCCACTGTTTACCCTGCTTATGCGCATTAATTACCGAGGTAATTCCTCCTCTTGTATATTTGGATGTAGCAATAACCAAAACTCTATGTCTAGCCATAACATAATAAATCAAGAAACTACATATTTACCTTTATTACTTTTGCTGGAATCCCCCCAACAACAGTATTATCCGGTATATCTTTATTTACAACAGCTCCAGCTCCAATCACAACATTGTTACCAATCGTCACTGGTCCTAGAATAGTTACTCCTGTTGAAATATAACAATTATCTCCGATTACAACTAAGGAATCCTTGTCATCCGGATGTCTCCTTCCACAAAGAACCATAGGCAATATAGTACAATTTTTACCAATTTTAACAAAAGAACCTATCCTACGATAGCCAGGATGCATCAATTGTATACCTGGACCTATAGTTCCCGGGAAAAGCATAATATTCGTCCTCACCCTTTGTCGGCGAAACAACCAATACCAAACCTCAAAAGCGATCTTATGATAAAATCCCCTTTGGGAAGAGTGAAATTCAACCTTCCTTAATATATATAATAAACATTGAATTCCATAATTATCGTTCCATGTAATCCAATTCTTTAGTGAAGGTGCCCCATTTCTTTTTTTGTCCTCATTACTATACTCGAGATAATCCTCATAGTTCTGAATAGCCATTATCTTAATAAAATTTTAGTAAATGATAAAATTTAAATTAAGCTGTTATACAACTTTGATTTTTGTTTGAATCATTGCTCTTAGAAGCTCGTTTTATAATTCTTATTTGGTCGGCAACCATCGCAATTACAAGAGAAAAAGGCATTACAGAGATATCCCAATTACCATGAGAGGTGCTACTCTTGACGAAAAATATAATAAAACAAATTAATAGAATATTTTTTACTCCATTCTGAATCTTATTATAGAATTTATTTTGCTTATACATGATAAAAACGGTTCTAGCATAAAAAATGAATCCTATAAATCCAAATACATATAGATTTTGTAACCATCCATTATGTGCCTCAATTCCCATCCCATACTTTATCTTTAATAAAGCTTGAGTTGAGAAATATCCATTTCCAAAAATCATATGAAAAACATTCTTATCAAAAAAATCAATAATTAATAATAACCAAAAAACTGATCTACCAGAACCAATATCTCCTTTTTCTGCATCAATGGCATTTCGCAACATTATATTCATATATGCAAAAGTTGCAATCGGAACTAACGCAATCGCAAGTAATATAGTGATTAGAACCTTATCATTCTTTCTTATTCCATCTCTTATATCTCGATAAGAAAACGGTATAGATATTATTGCAGCAAGAGCTGCCGAGCGTTGTCCACTTGCCAGACACGCTGCTACAACCAATAAATAAAGATAAATTCTTAATCTTTTAATTGGCAATAACAACGTCATAGGTAACGTTGAAATAAGAGAAAAGCCGGCATTACTATTAAATATTTCATTCTGTTCTGAAAGGCTACCCAATCTATCAACAATCAGGGACTCCAACCCATAGAATAATTGAACAAAATATATAATATATATGCATTTAAGTGTTAACTCTCGATTAACCTTCAAAAAAGAGTATAAACATCCTATTGTAAGGATAGCCATATCTAATTTAAGGAAATAGATAAAATTATCATATATCGTCTTGTTAGTTATCGGGAAAAAAATATATATAAAAGACAAAATCAGGTAAAGAAGGAACGGTTTACATAAAGTAGATTTAATTAGACTATTTGCATTTTTTAGCGTCAAATATAAAGAAAACAAACCAAGAATACCCATGATAATCTGAGGGTATATCCGTTCTGCCAGCTGTTCTCCAGGATTATCATTATTTGGATATAACATAGTTAAGATATAGTACAAAACTAATAGAAATGTATATATCTTTATCTGTGCAGATCTTGAGAAAACTACTGCTCCCATTAATTCAATATTACAATATACTAGGACATTTGATATCAATTATTCTGATGAGTACATAATTTATATACAGCTTTAAATGTACCTAAAACAGAAATTGAGAGTGAGAATTTTAAGAATTGGAGACTAAACTTTTTTTTCTTGACAAGGTCAGTAAGAAAATAACTCATGGCATCTTTTTGAGCAAAATATTGAGCAACTTTTGCCACCTCCTGTCCGAATACCTTATATTCCAATTGCAAAGAAATTGTTTTCCATCTTTCATCCCTAGATCTTGATTGTGATGTCCATCCTCCTGAATTAATTCTATATACACTCATCGCTCTTGACAATCCATATAAATCTCCTACCTCCGCACATGTCATAACCAGAGGTATATCACCTACGATAAATTTTCGATTTTCGAAAATCCGCTTGTATAAATCTGTGCATATTATACTACTCCGATACATAAATGACGCTGTCTGAGATGGTCTTTCCTTGAACCATTCGACTCCTGAATAAAAGCGATCGTTAACATTCTTTCCTAAACCAGATCTTTCGGGATGTTTCTCATTCTCCCTATAAATACGATGAAAACATAACATTACATCTGGATATTTTTCCATTATCTCTACTTGTCGTTGAAGCTTTGTTGGATCCGTCCAATAATCATCACCTTCACATATTGCAATATATTTTGCTCCGGTTGACAAACATGCATCATTCATAATTCGGCGAATGGATCCATCATTTTTTGAATATTGATTCTCACTTTCCAATATCGGATATATGATTGACGGATATTTCGCAGCATATTGTTTTATAATCTCTGCCGTGCCATCTGTAGAAGCATCATCGTGGATAATTGCTACAAATCTAAATGTAGTTTCTTGTTTAATAAATCCCTCTAAAGCTTCTCGGATATAATGTTCGTGATTATAAGTACAACATCTGATAACAACTAAGGGCTTAATATTCTGTCCAATATTTGTAATATTCATATAACCAACAATTCCTCACGTACTATTAATTATTCAGTATACTTTACACTTCTCGCATATCTGTCCAATCGGGTCAAGACAGTAGATTTTGTACATAAATCGTATGTCCCGAAGCCAGAGTGTCAACTTACCGGGCTGATTTCTACATCTTGGTTTAGTATTTTTAACTATGGATTCAAGCCGGAAGACTGATGATTGCGGGAAGCAGGTTCTCGTAATCGGTCCTCCAGCTACACACTTACTCAAAGAAGGATGTGAAGTACTTCACGATGCTGATTCCCTCAAGCTTACACGTCTCCACAAATGAACTAAGTATCGATACTTCTCATAGGCATTGTAGGGCACATTGAGCATCAAGTATGGCTATATGGTTAGCTTCTATGGTCACCTTCCTGGCCACTGACAAGTACTTGTAATGCCATTGCATTGTTTCGACTGTTCGTTTGAAATCATTGATATTGGGTGGTTGGGTTATATATGCTAATTTTCAGGCACTATACTAACCATCCAAATAATCAATCATTCAAATGGTCTAATTGAACTATTACGATTCTGACGACCTATGATTTATAACCATACCATTGACAATCGTGAAGTCAGAATGACCGAGGATATCTCCCATAATGGAAGCCATACGAAGTTCTTTCGCAGTCGGCCCCTTTTTACCCTCCTTTGCCATCGCTATATAGGGACCACTTACAGATTCTAAAGCGATTCTAACCTCATCCGGCATCAATAGATACCATTTATTCTTAGCAAGATCCTCATGAGTCAATACCAATCCCCACTTCTGTAACATATAAAATGTCTTCCGAAGCTTCTTCTCCACATAATTATTCGGGCCAGCCTTAATCAACTCTTCAAGCAACAGCAACTCCGTCTTACTAAGCCGTGACACAATCTCTATAGGCTCTTCAAGCATACCTGCGGCCAACCGGACAGACATTTTCTCCTGCGTTACATTAGACTCACATAAAGATCCAAACGCTTAGTTAGCGATTTTCAACAAATCTTCCTTCTTCATCACAGAGAGCACATCACTAAGCTTCATGTCAGAAGAAAACTCCATATTCCGATTCGTCATCATATCCTCAGATTACCATTTTTATAAATCTCTCGTCCCTATCCACTTCTTTAAAGCCAAGCGATTTATAAAGATTCACCGCTGATACATTCTCCGGTCTAACTCTTAGACTTATTGAGCTTAGGTTCAAAACCTGAAATCCATAGCTAATAATCTGCCTTGAAGCCTCTTTGGCTACCCCCTTTCCCCAATAGCTTTTATCTCCTATAAAAATATGATAAGT
>JAAUYS010000107.1 GCA_014804995.1 Clostridia bacterium | reverse complement strand
TACACTCTTTCCCTACTCGTCGCCTGTCTGAACGACGTTGCCGTCCTCATCCTTCATAGTTTCCTTATACTTTAAAGCTAAGGTTGCCTCATCCTCTCCGCAAACGATGTTGCCGTTTGCGTCAGACGTAAGCATTGAAATCTGGGTAAGCCCTACTACTTCACCGTCGTTTGCCGCGGTATAGAAGAAAGGGTTAAAGTTTTCGTCAAGTGCGCCGATAGCAAGTGCAACGGGGCGGTTTTCACGGTCTAACTGACCGTTATTGTCGTCGTTACAGCCTGTAACGGCAAGCACCATAGAACAGCACATTGCGCCAATAACTACGTTTCTTATGGCTTTTTTCATTATAATTCCTCCGAATTTATATTTGTATTGTTAAATGTGTCAAGTAACTCGTTATCAATGGTACAAGTTGCGTTTACTTTTATTGAGCTACGCTCAGAGTTTTCAACGTCTCCGTACAGCCACTTGGTTGCAGTAAGTGAAACTTTACTGCTGTTTGTGTTTTTGATGATATTTAACGTTCCCTGTACCGTAACGTTGGATATCGTTGCGTTTGCGTCTACCGAATTCGCCAAGAAGTAAACGTCAGCAGTAGCATTACTTACTACCGTAACGTTTAAATTTACGTTTTCAAACGTTACGTTTTCTATTATAGCGATACTGCCGATATCACCGAAGAGTGAAACCTTGCTGTTGCCTACGCGGTCTTGTGTAATATTGATATTACTAATCGTATAGCCGTTACCTTGTATATGACCGGTAAATTTAGACGCATTCTTTATAGTGGTCGTCGTAGAACAGTCAATATCCTGCATAAGGTAATAATTACCGGAAGAGCCTGTTGCCGAGAACATCGTTCTCACCTGAGTTACGTTGTTGACAAACGTCCACTCACCCTCCATATACTTGGCATAGAGCCAAATATCGTTGTTTTCTGCCGAAGGGTTATCGGGATAATTTATCTTCCATCCGTCAAATTCTTTTGTTCCGGCTTCGTCTTCATAGAAACCGACGAACGTATAGCCGGGGATACTTAACGATGACGACGACGGTTTGTCTAAGCCTACGCCCCTGTCGATAATCTGGCTGTAACCGATTAATTCTTCCCCGATTTTTACAGTTTGCTTCTCGTTGTTTTTGGTATAAGTAATGCTTTCCTTAGTGATGGGATATTTATATCCGTCTACCGCTTCATTCACGCTGATTAACTTGAAGTGAACGCGCGCGTCCTCGTACCAATCACCGCAAAGATAGATATGGTCGCCGTTTTTGAGCTTCGTATTGAAATCGTACGGGGTTGCCTTACGCATCATTCCGCCCTTATCCGTTTTGAAGCCGTCGGCTTTGGAATAGGACGTTCCGTCCTTATATAAAGGCGTACCGCTACTGTCGGTTTCACATTCGTACCAGCCGGTAAAGTTATAACCCTGCTGACCCTCCATTCCGGTACTTCCGCTTAAAAGGACACCTGTACCGATGTCGAAAGCGGTACTGCCGTCGCTGACGTATAAGTCCTGAACGTATTTATTGTTGCCTTTAAAAGTTCCGCCTACGCCGTTTAAAAAGTAAGTAACCTGTGCGGGAACGTTAAATTTTTCCCGATACTCGTCAACGGAATAGTTGATTTTACAGCCCGCTACGACGCAAACGCATATGGTTGCGATTGCGCCGAGCAGTGCTATTATCAGTATTTTTAACTTTTTAGCCATCTGTTACCTCTGTTTTCTTCTGCGAACGAAAGTAGATACCAATACCATTAAGCCGACTGCGGTAAACGTCATAAGAGCAGTTCCGCCGATTGAACCGGTGCTTCCGCAACCGCCACCGCAACCGCCGTCAACGTCCCCGTTATTGCCGCCGTCAGGATTTTGAGAGCCGGAACCGGTTACGGAGATTTGAATATTTACCCTCTTACCGCCGTAAGATACCGTTACTACGTTATCTACCGTAGTCAACTTGTCGGTAGGACCAGGGTTGAAGGAAACCTGATTCATATCAGCGTATTCGGTTGAGAAGTCGTCGTAAACTATTATGATTTGAAGACCGGTTTTATCGAACGTGTCGCCGACTTTGTATTCCGTCTTGAAATCGCCCGTGTATGTGAGCCTTGATATGCTGACCCGTATATTGAACGTGGGCTTTTTAGCACGGAGAGCCGTTTCTACCGCAAAGAAATCGTCCACGTTGCAAGCGTCGTTTACAAACGCCATTTGGTTTTCGTCCGAAGAGAACGAGTTATATTGTTCGTGTGCCGTTTTAACCGCGTCGGAGAAGGCCTTAACTTCTTCTTCGGTTTTATTGCTTAAATTCCAACCCAATACTTCTTGTACGGTGGGTAACGTCTTCATAAACTGAATGAATGAGTTTACACTCTCGTTCATAGTTATGCCGGTGAGAACACATTCGCCGAAGAACGTCGTAAATACGAAGTTATCGTAACCCGTGCCGTTATCGGGGCGGTGAATCGTAAGAGGCGCAACGTTTCCGCTTGCTATGCCCGCATAGATTATGAAGTCGCCTTCAAAGTTGTTGTAATAGTAACCCCTTACTCCGTTTACTGCATCGGTAAGTTCGTCAATTACGAGCGAGTGCTTTGTTTCAAGCACGGGAGCGGTTACGCCCTTGAACTCGTAATCGGTTATACCGCTTTGATAGAACGCCGAAGCACCGATAGCTTTAAGTCCGTAAGGAAGTATTACTTTATTGAGCGCGCCCGACTTAAGCCCTTGGAATGCCGAAGCTTCTACCTTGACGGTGTTTTCAAGGAGTTCGTACGTGCGTATGCCACCGCTTGCCTGTACGGTCTTTGCGGAAGGATATGCAACCAACTTTACGCTACTTTCGTCAATGTTGCCGTAAAGCACGCCGTCCTCTGCAAAATACTGCGCATTGCCGTTTGCAACGGTGAAGCCCGTAAGTTTTGTCGAGCGTGAGAAAGCGCCTTCCCCTATCTCTTTAAGAGTTGCTGGTATTTCAACCGTAGTTTCCATACCACCGCTGAACGCGAATGCGCCGACGGATACCGCTACGGGAATGGAAAGCGAATTGTAAGCCTTGCTACCCGTGACTAAGAATGCGCCCTCTCCGATGATTTTTGCAGAATTAAGGTCAAGCGAAGTTATTGCCGAGCAATCTGCAAACGCGTAGTTGCCGATAGCTTCAACGTTTTCAAGTCCCGTTACCGCAAGAGACGTACAGCCGTAGAAAGCGTAGTCCTTAACGGTAGTTACGCCACCAAGGTCAACAGAAGCAAGGTTTACGCAATTGTAGAAGGCGTATTCGCCTATTTCGCTTACGGATGTGCCGAGAGTTACAGAAGTAAGCTTCTTTCTGCCGTCGGCATTTGCTGAAAGCATTATTCCGTACTGCGTATCTATCATCGTAGCAAAGGTGTACGAACCTGTTACGGTTGAGCCTGCGCCGAAAGTTACCTCTTCAAGCGCGGGAGTGTTTGCAAATGTGTACGAGCCGAGAGCCGTAAGGTTTGGAAGAACTACCGTTCTAAGCGCCGTACAGCCGGTAAACGTGCCGTTGCCCATTTGCGTAATTTTTGCATTTAACTCTATTCCCTGAAGCGCAGTACAACCGCTGAATACGAAGTTGCCGAACTCTGCGTTATTATCAGGCACAAACGTAAACGTTGAAAGGTTAGTGTTGTTCGCTAACGCGTAATCGCCTACGTAAGTTACCGACTTGGGTAAAGTTATTTGGGTAAGTTTTGTGTTGTAGAATGCGTATGCGGGTATTTCTTTAAGACTTGCGCTTATAGTTACGCTATTTAAGGTACTGCCGGCAAAAGCGCCTTCCCCTATTTCCGTTACGGTTGCGGGGATTGTTACGCTTGTTACGTTACTGCCTGCAAATGCGTATGCGCCTATCTTTGTGATAGTTTCGCCGTTTACCTGTCCGGGAACGGTATAAGAACCGCTACCGGTAAAAAGAATTAACGTATCTCCGCAGAATACTGCATTACCTACAATATTATAACTGCTTGAAGAACCCGTTGCCAAGTTCGTGCCGGCAAATGCGCCAGAACCGACGGAATTTAATCCTTCGGGAAGCACTACGCTTGAAAGCGAGCTACAACCGTCAAACGCCTGTGCGCCTATGCTTCTAACCGTGCAATTGCCAAAGTTTACGGAAGTTATTTCCGTACAGCCCTTGAAAGCGCCTTCGCCTACCGTAAATTGAATGTTGCCTTTTGCACCGTCTACCGAGGTTTCGTCCTCAAAGCTTACGGTTTTAAGACCCGTGCAGTTTGCAAATGCGTAAGCGCCTACGTTTGTTGCTTTAACGGTTATATTTTGAAGTGAATTGCAAGCGTAGTACTCTTTTTCAAGAATATCGCTCCACTCGCTGTTCTGATAGTCGTATACCTGGTAATAATAGGTGAGGTTTGTAAACATTCCCCTTCCTATCGCCGTAAACCTTGCGGTAGTTATCGAAGAAAGCGCTTCGCATCCGCTGAATACATTAGCGCCCGCTACGTGCAAGCCTGTAATGTCTATGCTTTGAAGCGATTTGCAACCTAAGAAGGCTCTGTCATATGCAGTACCTATTGCGCTGGACTTTACTATAGTTTTTAAACTTTCACAGTCCTTAAAAGCTTCCCTTGCAATCGTTATTACCTTAACGTTGCGGAGGTCCAACGTTTCAAGTGCGGTACAGCCTTCGAATGCGTTCCTGTCGATTAACGTTAAGTCTGACTTGGCTACGAAATCATCCGCAGTGTAATCGTCGTTACTGTCGCTTACGAAGTAAACTCCTTTAAGTGCGGTACAGCCTTTGAAAGCCTTCTTATCAATGTGCGTTACCGTTTCGGGGATTATAACCTTGGTGATGACTTTATTGTCTTTAAAGGCTTCTTCACCTATGGTCATAATGTTTTTACCGCTGGGGATAACTACAACGTGTTCTTCCCCGTTTACAGTTTCACCGTCGCCGTGGTAATGATAAAGCGTCATATCGCTTATATCAAACTCGTCTAAAACGGTTAAAGTGATGTTTCTGGTAATTCTTCTTCCGCCCGGGAGAGTTATCGTTGCCCTGATACCGGCGGAACCCTTTTTCTTGGTATGAACTTTACCCGT
>JAAUYS010000106.1 GCA_014804995.1 Clostridia bacterium | reverse complement strand
TATAATTTTGATTGATTTCATCCCGGCTGACCTCTCCTTTTTCCAATAATTGATGAATTGTCCATTTAAAAATTTCAATTTTTATATGACCTTCTTTTCCATTAGAAGTAATTCTGGTTATGCCAGCCCAATCCACATTGAGAATTTTATTCATTTTTCCATTTTCCCTACATAAACTCTTTCCTTTCAATGGAATAATGTATTTTTCCCAAATATCATCGAAACTCATTTGTTTGTGTGTCGCTGAAGAAGGCTTCTTTTTTTCAGACTGTACGTTTTTGACTAATTGCTTTGAAATAGTTTTCGGGAAAAGAATCGTTTTAATCTTTAGCTTTTGCGCCACTTCAATAGCATCCGGCAAAAATTCGCCATTGGTTACTATGACCGCATTTGTACAGTCAAAATAGGCCATTGCTCCATATAATTCCATTACTGCGGCTCGATTGATTTTTCGGGAGGAATCACCATACATCTTTGCTTGAATTGCAATTTTTTCTTTCCCCTTTTCTGCAAAAACATCCACTCCATAATCTCCGCTGTCCGGTGTCTTAAAAGCCCGGTAACCTTGTTGCCGATAGTGTTCGCATACTAATTGTTCATATTCTGACGGTTTCATATACTTCATTTTATTTAATTCATATTTTCTTGTTCTTCATTCTCTCCTTTAAGTTCCTGACGTAATCTTCTATTGTTTGTTTTCCTTCTATTTTTTCTCTCAATTCTTCTGGCACTTTTATTCCTGTATCCAGCATTTCTTTCAGACTGTCATACATTTCATTTTTCATATAGGCTTGGCTTTCAAATAACATATCCCAGGTGATGAATGTTTTTATATGGAAAATATTTTTTGTTTCCCGAAGCGCAAACAAAATGCCCTCTTTCATAACCCCTTCCCAATGTTTCTCATCAAGCCCTTCGCGCCAATCTACGTGCAAATTATTTTGGAAAAATAATTCTATCAATTCATGTGGTGGCACATCGTCAGCAATTCCAAAACGTGTCCGATAGCGAGAAAATACATGTGGAGAAAAAATATACAAATCGTTAGGAGTATCTCTATCATCATAGTCATTTGCAAATATCGCTACATTGATTCCTCCGTTATTGTAGTACCAGGCAATATGGGTGGCAATAAGATAATGAGCCAACTCTTTCTTGCTCCGACATTCCAGGAACAGGATATATTTATTCTTTCGAGGAGTTTCACCCTCTTGAACATACCAAGCCGGATAAGAACTTTTCTTTAAAAAGAATCTATATATGCGTGACTTATTCTTATTCAAGAAAATACACATCCAGTCCATTTCTTTTATTAGTTCGTTATGGATGTCTTCGAAAGAATGTCTCTCTGTAATCATTTTACCTTATACTAACTTTATTTTGGTCACTATATTGGCAAAATAATTCACTATTTTTTTCAAATCTTCTGAGTCGAAATCATTAATCTTTTCGTTTACAATTTGATATGGGATTCGTATTGTAGGATTAAAACCCATTTCTAATGGAAGGATATCTTTCAAAAAATCTCGGAAAGCTCGCTGACGGATACGATTATCTTGTTTTTCTCCTGGCAAGATGTATGGAAAAAGAGGGTCATTTGTTTTTAAGCATTGGAATCCTGAAGTTCCAGGATTCTTGTTCTCCATTAATGATCTGTAAAATTCAATATCAAATCCTATTTTAATGCCCTTATAATAATCCAATGTCAATTTTCGAAATTGAGAAAAATGCTGACTTTCATCAAATTCTACTGCAAAGTTGAAGGGCTCTTTAAACCATATGTCAAAAGACTGAGAAGTTGATTTTTTACACAATAATAAACGTTCATTCAAATTATACTTCTCGTCTACTAACTTGGGGTACAATGTCTCAATTACTTTCCAATGTTTGTGAATTATACTTTTATCGGGAATTGTTTTTGACCATACGGGTTTATATTCCAGTTCATAGGAAAATTGTTTACCTGTTTTCTCTTGCAAATACTTCAAAAGGCATTCCGCAATCGGTTTTAGTTTATTCGCATCTTTTTGGGAAGATTTTCTTTTACCTCCTTTCTTTGCAAATTCTTCAAGTGTCATAAAACTCATAGCAATAATATTTAAATGTTTGATTAATAGGTAATTTACTGAGTATTTTAAGCTATTTTACGTTATTCACCCTTAGTGGAATCAGACGATTCTATTTGTTTGTTTTCTCGTGCTTCTTCAAATTTTGCTTTCATAGTTGGATTGTTGCGAGTAAGTTTCTTGATTGTGAGAGCTTCTGCTTTGTCGTTTGCCAAACGAAGATTGTTCTCACTACCAATAAGCGCATCTTTAATTTTTTGTAGATGCTGGATAGACTTGTCTATTTCATCGATAGCAGTTTTAAACTTCTCACTTGCCAGACGATAGTTTTTACCAAATTTATCTTGGAAGTCAAGGAGCTGGCTCTCAAAGTTTGTCACATCAATAGACTGACTTTGGGCAATAGCTAATTGCTGCTTATACTCTAAGCTTTTCTTTGAGGTTTGAACGAGGAGCGAGATGATAGGCAAGAAGAACTGTGGACGGATGACATACATCTTGTCGTACTTGTATGATACATCTACAATACCACCATTGTAGAGTTCATTATCAGGTTCCAGTAATGATACAAGTACTGCGAACTCACACCTCTTAGCCTTACGGTCTGCGTCAAGTTTCTTGAAGAAATCTTCGTTCTTGTGCTTTGTGGCAGTTTCATCGGTCTCATTCTTCATTTCGAACATGATTGACACATATTCTGTACCATCAGGTGCGAAATCACGGAAGATAAAGTCTCCTTTACTACCGCATGAGATATCATTATCTTTCTCAAAGTAGGCATGAGGCATTATTGAACGCATCATCTGATTGAATTGAGTTGAACAATGAATCTCCAATGTCTCTCCAATCATCTTGGTTGACATGCGGGTCTTTAGATCCTTGTAGTAGTCAATCTGTTCCTGAGCCGTCTTTAGTTTGATTTCATATTCTTCCTTGATTGTATTCTCATGAAGGGTAGCCTTTTGTTTGTCAAGTTCTGCAGATGCTTTTAATTGAGCAATCTCAGCATCCTTTTCTTGGAGAGTTTTCTGTGCTTTATGTTGTTCTTCTATAACAGCGATTTTCAATTTGCTGTCACCTTCATTGATAGATGCTTGTAATGATGCAATCTCCTTATCCTTTCCTGCAAGTGCAAGGGTGAGTTCAGTTTGCTTTTTTTGCACTACATTGTCCAGTTCGGTACGAAGTTGTGCAATTTCAGCTTCTTTGGCTGTCAAAGCAATATCCTTTTTGCTTAGCTCGACTTGGAATTGTTTTTCTGTTTTGGCTGTAGCAAGTTCTTCCTCTGCCTTATGGCGGGCATGCAATTCTGCGATGCGACGAGTTATTTCTGCATCGAACTCGGCATTCTTTACTTGATTGGCGATTGAAGCATAGTCGTCTTCATTGACGGTGAATGCCTTGTGGCAATTGGGACAAATGAGCTCTTTCATATTTTTGATTCCTTATTGTTTTTTCTTAAAAGGGTTCATAATCTCCCAATGTCTCCCGTCAGGCTGGGATATGTATGAAGGAAGTCTTTTGTTAGCTTTAAGGTCACGAAAATAATCTCGTAATCTTTTAGGCTCAACTTTTATGGCATTTGCCAATTCATTGGCACTAAATTTTAGCACTTTTGATGTCTTTAAATACTGTCTGATTTTTTCTTCCATACTTTTTTATTTAAAATAACTCTTCATATTACCATTTTCCCGTTTATGCACAAAAAAGCGCGAACCTTATTATTTATCCGGTTATAGGTATCGCCAAACACCCGTATCGAAGATAAACAACAGTCCACGCTTAATGGTATATGTAAACATATACGCAAGCATGAATGTCCTGTCGTCCCTTTTCGATACTAAAATTTGGCGATTTTATAACCAAAGGAAACGATAAAACGCTTCAAAGCCATTATGTCTACTGGTAGCACAAGACCACCAACACGACAAAATTACTTTATTTTACGTAATTAGCAACATTCATCGGACTGTTGTTTTCTTGTTTCTTTGACAAAAGAAATAGGCGAGAGGGACAAAACGTGTCCCTTAGAATAAAAAAATATTATTTTTACCCGAAAATTATTACAGGGATTATGGGAAAATTGGATGCTATCAAACGTTATCTGCTGATTATTGACAAAATCAACGAACGTACCTATATTACATCGGGTGAATTACTGGAAAACCTGAAAGATGAACTTGTCAAGCACGGTTGTGCCAAGACCGAGCTTTCTCACCGGACGCTGAAACGGGACATCTACGATATTCGCAACGATTTGGGGATTCCGATTGAATATTCCCGGCAGAAGAATGGTTATTATATTGAAGAAAAAGAGTACTGGTCTCCCGAAAATATCGAACGGATTCTTGAACCTTTCAATATTCTTTGTTCCTTGAATGCCGACACAGGACTTGATAAAATCGTCTTTCCTGAACGTCGTCGTCCGCAAGGAACAGAACATCTGCTTGCGCTCATAGAAGCTATCAAGAATTGCCAACCGGTCACTTTCCAATATCAAAAATATACGGACAGCGAACCCCGTACACACAAAATATATCCTTATGCCCTCAAGGAATGCCAGCATCGTTGGTATCTGTTGGGTATGAAACCGGAACATAATACATTGATCACTTTTGGTCTTGACCGTATTTCGCATCTGGAAATACAATCCGGACACTTTAAAAAACACCTTGATGTATCTATTGGTGAACGCTATCGGGATTTATACGGAATTATGGATTCTGCAGATATTCAACCGGAAAAGGTTGTTCTTTCCTTCAATGCCCGGGACGGATATTTTTTAAAAAGTCTGCCTCTTCATCATTCTCAAAAAATTATTGCAGACCATCCGGAGAAGGATGAATTTATCATCAGCCTTTATTTGAAAATCACCAAAGATTTTGTGATGGAAATTCTTTCCCGAAGTGCTTCGTTGCAGGTTATAGAACCTCTTCATTTGCGAAATAAAGTATGTTCGCTTTTAGAAGAGGCATTGCAAAGAAATAAATCGGCTTGCCTTATTTCTGAAAAGGGGGCGAAATGATTTGGTAGTATGGGGAAATGTTGGGTTGATCATTTAAGATGTCCTGCAAGTGCTTCTGGGTAACATTTGGGTTAAAACATTGGAGAAAACATTTCTCTATTTTTGCCTGTATTTGCATACAAAAAAAGAAACAATCACTTTCGTAACTGCTTCTCTTTGAGGTGGTATCACCTGGAATCGAACCAGGGACACAAGGATTTTCAGTCCTTTGCTCTACCGACTGAGCTATGACACCATCGCTTGTTTTGCGGAT
>JAAUYS010000105.1 GCA_014804995.1 Clostridia bacterium | reverse complement strand
CGGTCAGGGAAATCTACTCGGCAGAGGTTAAAATTATCCTCGGAAAGCTTTTTACCGATATAGAGTTTTACGTAACGGGCGCAGGCTTTTTATACAATATGGTCCGCACTATGGCAGGCACAATTTTAAACTATGCGCAGGGCGCAATTTCAGAGGAGGAAATCACCGCCTCATTAACAGATTGCGACAGGGAAAGCGTCGGCAGAACTCTTCCCGCAAACGGTCTTACTCTTGAAGAAGTAGATTACGGCGCAGATTTGTTTTTATAAATTTAACGCGCTTTTCACAAACTGTTTTTAATTTCAACATTTAACGCATATATAATGTTGTAATCTCATAGGAGTTGAATATGGATTTCTTTGAATATGCAAGTCTTGCACAGATGTTCGTCAATACTGATACCTGGTACGTGCCGTTCATAGTCGGCGGGCTGTGTTTTTTGGCGGTATTTATTTTTCAGGCGGTAGGTCTTTTCATTATCGCCGGGCGTGAAGGCTACAAGAACAGGTGGATGGCGTTCATTCCCTTTCTTAACACCTATTATATCGGCGTGTGCGGACAGAAGAACCGTGTTTTTAAAGGCGTTGATACTAAAATATTGGCTCTTAGCGCCTGTATTATAGAGTTTCTGCTCGTAGTCGGCTATATAGTTTACTTCGTCGCTTGGATAGAACTGATAAACGCAGGCTGTGTGTACGAGGTTCTCGACGATGCTTATGGGTTTATAAGCGAATACGTCCTAAAAAACGTTCCGATAAGTCTTGCCTGGGCAGGTTGGTGCTTTGAGTATTTAAACAAATACATTCTTTCCATTGTGGAGCTTATCTATCTTGCGCTTGAAATTTTCGTGCTTTCGGCATTCTTCCAAACCTATGCGGCAAGGAGATATATGCTCTTTACAATAACAAGCGTATTCTTCCCCATACAGGGTATATTAATCTTTATTCTCCGCAATAACAGGGGTATGGGCTACGGCGAATATATGCGCCGTGAACAGGAAAGGCAGTACAGAATGTACCAGCAGTACCGCCAACAGCAGGGCTTCGATAATAATCCTTACAATCAGAACCCGTATTCCAGCAACCCCTACGATACAGATTACGGCGCAAACCGCGATAACGGCGCAAACCGTTCCGCAGGCTCTTACAACGACCCGTTCTCGGAGTTCGGCTCAAACGATAACGGCGGTTCAAATAATTCCAACGGCAACAATTCCGACCCGTTCGACTTATAATTGAAAAGGCAAAATTTAATATTATATATTAAAGGGGCGCAAATTCGCGCCCCTTTTTGTTGCATTTTGTAAATTCGGTATGTTATACTTTTGTAAATATATATAAGTTTTAGTTATACCGTAGAGGTTTTATGCAGGAAAGTATAGTGGCAATCGCCACCGCTTCGGGTACGGGCGGTGTTGCGATAATAAGAATAAGCGGAGACGGCGCGTTGGATATTGCTAAAAAAATGTTCACGCCCGTAAAGGACTTTACGCCCAATTATATGTATTCCGGGCATATTGAAGGCGACGGCTTTAAAGATTACGGCTTTATGGTATATTTCAAAGCCCCTAAATCGTTTACCGGTGAAGACGTGGTTGAATTTCATTGCCACGGCGGTGTGCAGTTAGCCCGCGGAATACTTAAAAAATGCCTTTTAAACGGTGCGCGCCTTGCCGAAAGGGGAGAGTTCACTAAAAGGGCGTTCTTGAACGGTAAATTGTCGCTTGCCTCAGCCGAGGGTATGGCGGATATGATTAACGCCGAAAGTTTAGCACTCCTTCGTGCGGGCAGTATGCTTTACGGCGAAAAGCTTTCCTTGGAAGTAAAAGAACTGCAAGACCGATTAAAGGACATTTTAGCCGAAACCGCGGTTGAAATAGACTACCCGGAAGAGGACTCCGACGGGCTTGACCTTAAAAGAATTTCACAAAAAATCGCCGACTTAAAGGTAAACGTAGAAAAGCTTGTTGCAAGCTATAACTGCGGTAAAAAAATTAAGGACGGCGTAACCGTTGCAATTTGCGGTAAGCCAAATGCGGGCAAAAGCTCACTTTTAAACGCGCTTTTGGGCTATGATAAAGCGCTCGTCTCAGAGGAAGAAGGTACCACGCGCGACGCAGTTGAAGGCGTTCTTGAAATCGGCGGGGTAAAGTTCAACTTTATCGACACTGCAGGTATAAGAAGAAAAGCCGGCGCAGTTGAAAGTATGGGTATAGAGCGCGCAAAGGCAGTTATCCGTTCGGCGGACGTAATTCTTTCCGTAAGCGAGGGGGAAGAGGTTGAACTGGAAGAAAATTTAAGCGGTAAAATTATAAAAGTTTTCAACAAAAACGATATAAAAACCCCGCAAAAGCACTGTGATATAGCAGTTTCCGCAAAGACGGGTGACGGAATAGAGGGGCTTAAACAGCTCATTTTAAATAACGCTATGGGCGAAGCCACGCTCGATAAAGCCTATATCGTAGAAGAAAGGCACTTTGAGGCGTTAAAGCGCGCACAGGAAGCGCTTGCCTCCGCTGTAGCAAATTTAAATACGGTTACGCTTGACATTATAGTCGTAGACTTAAAGGACGCGTGGGACGCCCTCGGGGAAATTACGGGTGAAACGGCAACCGAAGAAATTATTTCCACAGTTTTCGCCAAATTCTGTGTGGGCAAGTAAAAGGTAAGAATTATGGTCAATTTAGAACTTTACAAAGTTTTCTATACAGTTGCAAAATGCGGTTCTTTAACAAAAGCTTCGCAGGAACTGTTTATTTCCCAGCCCGCGGTATCTCAGGCTATTAAACAGCTTGAAGGTCAGCTCGGCGTAACTCTTTTTAACCGTACCCATAAGGGTATGGAACTGTCTGCGTCCGGCGGAAAGCTCATTTTTGCACAGGTTGAGGAAGCGCTTTTAAAGCTTGAAGACGCAGAAAGCAAGCTTTCCGAACTCAAAACTACGGCAACCGGTACTATAAGAATAGGCGCAACCGACTCCATTTTCTCTCACGTTTTAGCCGAAAAAATTGCGCAGTATAACGAAAAGTACCCTGCGGTAAAGCTTGAACTCATTTCTTCGACTTCGCCCTATACGTTAAGCCAGCTTAAAGAGGGTAGGTGCGATATCGCCTTTATAAACCTGCCTATGGACGATAACGACGTGCGCTTTTACGGTACGGTAACCCACCTTTCGGACGTATTCGTTGCAGGCAACAAATACGAAAGCTTGCGCGGGCAGGAAATCCATTTAAAAAAATTGCAGGAATTTCCCCTTCTGATGATAGAGGAGAACACCGTTGCCCGCCACGCAATAGACGCCTATGCAGAGGTCGCGGGCGTTAGGTTTGACCCCGATATTGAAGTCGCAAACTGGGACTTTATGAAAAAGCTCGTCGTAAAGGGAATGGGCATAGGCTGTATCCCTCGGGAGTACTGCTTGCAGGAGTTTGAAAGCGGTGAACTGTTTGAGCTTACGACAGTACCCGCACTGCCGGTAAGGGGCATAGGCATAGCCATTGCAAAGCACGTTTCGCTGTCATTCGCTATGAAAGAGTTTTTGGCTATGTTCAACAAAAATTAGGGGCTTAAAATATGAAGTATACTGAGCTTAAATCAAGCATATCAGAGGGTGCAAGCAATATTTACCTTTTGGAAGGCGACGACGCCTATTTCAGAATGAAGGGTGAAGAGCAGATTAAAAACGCCTTTTTGGAAATGCCGGAATTAAACTATACGGCTTTCGACGGGGAAAGCTTAAAGGGCAGTAATCTTTCTTCTCTCGTTTCGGCAGTCAAGAACTGCCCGTTTATGGCGGAAAAGAGAATTGTAAAGGTTTCCGAGTTCTACCCTACGGAAGCAGAGTACGAAAACCACTTAAAAAGCTTGTTTGAAGACTTCCCGTCCTCGTCCGTTTTAATCATAGTAAACACGGGTGCAAAAAAGGGCGTAGACTTAAAGCGCAAAAAGGCGGTAACATTCGTAGACTGCAACCGCGCCGATACCGATACGGTGGCAAAGTGGGCGTATATAACCTTGCGCCGTGCAGGTGTAAATACCTCCACAGCCTGTTGTGAAAGCATTGCGGAGTATTGCCTGTGCAATATGGCGCGCGTATCCGTGGAAGTGCAGAAGCTTATCGACTACAAAAAAGAGGGAACGCTCACGCAAGAAGAAGTCAACGACCTTGTTTTTAAGGACGCGGACTACCGCATATACGAGCTTACAAACGCCGTTGCAAGCAAAAACTTCACAAAGTTTTGCGAGGTTGCGGACGAACTTCAAAAGAAAGCCGGCGACGAAATTTTTCTTTTAAACGGACTTTTCAATTACTTTAAAAACTTACTTACGATACTTTTATCGCGGGATAGCGACGCGGAACTTTCAAAACTTTTAAAGATGAAAGAATACGGCGTAAAAAGGAGCAGAGAGCAAGCGGAACGCATAGGACGGGCAAGGCTTGAAAATTTAGTGAACTACGTTTATTCAAGCATATCCGACGTCAAATGCGGGCGCATAACCCCGCAAAGCGCCCTCCAAACGGTGCAAAATTCGATTTTTTTCGATATTGGTTAAAATTAGTTACCCGTAAACGCTTTATTTTTTGGATATTTAATTATATAATAGATTTGACTAATGTAATTATTTATACTTACCCCGCGCGTATAAACGGAGGCGGAGCAAGCTAAATTAACTTTCATAATCGGTGGTGGCATATGGGTATTTTAGTGGCAAGCACTAAGGACGACAGAGATTTAGGCACGAGGTTTATCGACTTTTTCCAAAGCTTCGGACAGAATTGGCTAGCATATATCTTTCAGTTTATTCTGGTTGCCGTTATATTCTACTACGTCTTTAAGGTTTTAAAAATCAACAAGGGCGGTAAGTTCATTGCCGTCGTAACGTTCTTCGTATTGTTAAGCGGTCTTGCTTTTGCAACTACCAGTAGCTTCGATAACGAGATTTTGATTATCGCAATCATAATGATAGCGCTTTTGGTATTCACAATGTTCAATACCGAAATCAAGCGTACCCTTTTAGACTCCAACGTAAAGAAGAGTAAAAAGGCAGACAATCTTACGGTAACGGGCGTTGAACTCATAATTGAAGAAACCGTCCGCGCTGTACAGAATATGTCCAAAAAGGACATCGGTGCTTTAATAGTTCTTTCAAACGAAAACCTTCCCGAAGGTATAATAGAAAGCGGTACCGTAGTAAACGCTTCAATAACTTCCCAAATGATTGAAGCAGTCTTCTATCCCAAAGCTCCCCTGCACGACGGCGCAATGGTTATAGAGGGCAACAAAATCTATGCGGCAGGTTGCTTCCTTCCGTTGGCGCAGAGTGATAAACTTCCCAAAGAAATGGGTAGCCGCCACCGTGCCGCGCTTGGCGTAACTTCGGTTGCAAGCGTTACCGCAATAGTCGTTTCGGAAGAAACTGGCATCATTTCAATCGTCAAAAACGGTGCTATAAGAAAGAAGTATGCGGACGCCGCAGACCTCAAAAACGCACTTTCAGAGTATTACTGGTCTGACTTGACCGCGGAGGGTAAGTTATGAAAAAGTTCACCAATTTTCTCGTAGGTTTATTTACAAAGAATATAGGTATCAAAATTCTTGCAATAGCGCTTTCTGCATTCGTAGTCGTCTTGCTTAACTTATGAGGATATAATAAAAGCAACATAAATTCCGCCCGATATGCAAAAATACCTTTCGGGCGGAATTTTTAAAAAGTTTTCGGTTGCACTGAAAACTTCATTCAAGCTAAAAGCGTATATTGTAAATAGGGCAAAGAAGCACAGGCAATCAAGTAGGTAAATATGGCAGTCAAAGTTTGCAAATTCGGCGGAACGTCTATGGCGGACGGCAACGTCATAAACGGAGTTAAAAAGATTATAGAGAGCGACCCGCAAAGAAGGTTTGTCGTCGTATCTGCGCCCGGTAAAAGGTATTCGGGCGACACAAAGGTTACAGACCTTCTCTATAAGTGCTACGAAGAGCTTATACATAGCGGTTCTTGTAAAACCTCTTTCGGTGCAGTCCGCGCCCGTTTCAATTCCATCGTAAGGGAACTGAACATCGATTTCGATATTTCAACCCTCTTGGACGAAACGGAGAAGTTAATAGAAGAAAAAAAGAGTGAGGACTTTACGGCATCCCGCGGGGAATACCTGTGCGCACGCATAGTTGCCGAAGTCTTAGACGCAAAATTTATTGACAGCACGGATACGGTATTTTTCAAAGAAGACGGCTCTTTTGACGGTGAAAAATCTTATAAGGCAATTTCGTCGGCGCTAAACGGAGTACCCCGCGCGGTGTTCCCCGGCTTCTACGGTCAGGATACAGACGGCAACGTCAAAACCTTTTCCCGTGGCGGGTCTGATATTTCGGGCGCAATAATTGCCCGTGCCGTCAACGCTTCCGTTTACGAAAACTGGACGGACGTTTCTGGCTTTCTCGCCTGCGACCCGCGCATAGTTGAAAACCCCAAAAGAATTAAAACAATTTCCTATAAAGAACTCCGCGAACTCAGCTATATGGGTGCGAACGTTCTCCACAGCGACAGCATTTTCCCAGTAAGCAAGGCAAATATTCCTATCCAGATAAAGAACACCTTCCGCCCGCAGGACGATGGTACGGCAATAGTTCCCATTACTCGGTACACTTTAAGCGGTAGCACGGTAACGGGCGTTGCGGGCAAAAAGAACTTTACCGTAATCTTCATAGAAAAATCGCATATGAATGCCGAAGTCGGCTTTATCTGCAAGGTTCTCGGCATTTTAGTGGAAGCCGGCATATCGGTTGAGCATATTCCTTCCGGCATAGACACTATGTCGCTGGTTATTGAAAGCAGTCATCTGCCTGCGGATAAACTCCAAACCGTTTTAGAAGAAATCAAAAAGGCAGTTGCTCCCGACTTTATAAGGGTAATTGAAGACATTGCGCTAATTGCCACGGTGGGACACGGAATGTCCTCGTCCGTCGGTACTTCCGCAAGGCTTTTCAACGCAATAGCTTCTGCAAACATAAATATCAAAATGATTGACCAGGGGTCAAGCGAGCTTAACATAATTGTCGGCGTAAAAAACGACGATTACGAAAAGTGCATACGCGCTATTTACAGGGAATTTTTCAGATAATCGGATTTATGGCACAAAAGAAGGGTAAGTTGTCTAAAAGGGCGCTAATCTCAATAATTTCGGCTGTGTTGGCTCTGCTTTTGGCGGTTGCGCTTATAGTTACAAACATTTTTATACCCGTCAAATATCTTTCCGCCTACTTCGTTTTAAAGGACGAAAACGTTGCAGGTCAAATGCGCGTAACCTTTATTGACGTGGGCAACAGCGACTGTACGATAATAGAACTGCCCGACGGCAAAATAATGCTTGTAGACGGCGGGAACGGTACCCACGCAAACACCGTAAAGGCGCTTAAAGAACTGAATAGGCGCGGTATTGACAAGATAGATTATTTAATCTGCACGTCGGTTGCAGACGAAACCTGCGCGGGGCTAACGGAAATTTTAAAATATAAAAAGGCGGAAATTGTTTACGCGCCTTATTGTACAACCCCTTACGTTTCAGAAGGCTACCGCAAATTCAGCGAAGAGCTTAAAAGACAGAATAAAGACTTCACTGTTGCCGAATACGGAAAGGGAGTAGTAAACCCTGAATACGGTTACTCATTCCTCTTTTTATCGCCGTCCGTTCACTCTAATCCCCAAGGGGAGTATGAAAGTTTAAATAAAGACCCTACGCCCAAAAATATAAGAAACGCCTCCGCTGTAATCTGGCTTGAATACGCGGGTGTCGGTATTCTCTTATTAGGCAACGCGGGCAAAGAAGTTCAAGAAAGGTTAGTCAACGCTTATTCTGACGATATAGGATTAGATACGGTCGATATTACTAATTGCTCAATTATCAGGGTTGCCGACCACGGTTCGGACGACGGCACGTTTGCACCCTTATACGATTTAATAAAGCCGGAAACGGCTATAATATCCGTCGGGGAGAACGGCAGAAACTGCCCTGCGCTTTCAGCTGTTTCAGACGCGTACGCTTACGTTAAGGACAAGCTGTACCGCACCGACGAAGACGGAACGGTAACGGTTACCGTAAATAAAGGAACTTACGAAGTTTTAAAGGAGAAAGTATGAAGTTGACAACTGCGGGTGAATCCCACGGCAAAGCGCTCATAGGAATAATAGAAGGCTTGCCTTCCAACCTTAAAATTGATATTGACGAGATTAACTCCTACCTCAAACTCCGTCAAAGCGGATACGGTAGGGGGGACAGGCAGAAGATTGAAAGCGACAAGGTTGAAATTTTAAGCGGGGTAAGGAATTTGCTTACCTTAGGCAGTCCCCTTGCGTTCGCAGTAGAAAATAAGGACTATTCCAACTGGCAGGAATTTATGGCGCCCGAGGGTTCTGATACTTCCAAAAGAACTTTAACCAGGGTTCGCCCCGGACACGCCGACCTTACGGGAATTATTAAATACGGACAAGCCGACGCCCGTAATATCTTAGAGCGCGCCAGCGCAAGGGAAACCGCCGTCCGCGTAGTCGCAGGCACTGTTGCAAGGCAATATTTGCGTGAACTCGGCGTTGAAATTTCAGGTTACGTAAAATCGGTTTGCGGAGTCGTAGACCCCCATATATATGCGTTTGAACGCCTTTCAGGGGCAAAAAACAGCAAGCTTTTTATGCTTGATAAAGAGTGCGAAGATAAAGCCTCAAAGCTTATTGACAAGTTAAAGCAAGACGGCGATACCGCGGGCGGTACTGTTGAAATCCGCGTCAAAGGTTTAAAGAGCGGTTTCGGCAGTTGTATGCAGTATTCTACCAAGCTTGACGCAATGCTTTGCGGTGCGCTTATGAGCGTGCAGGCGGTGAAGGGCGTTGAAGTAGGGGTTGGCTTCGGGTGCGCAAACCTTCCGGGCAGTATGGTTCACGACGAAATTTACT
>JAAUYS010000104.1 GCA_014804995.1 Clostridia bacterium | reverse complement strand
TAGGCTTTATTTTCTTCGCTGTCGTATACCTTTCTTTTAAACGTGAACGCCGTAGCCGTTCCGCCGGGCAGAAGCCCCGTTACCTTTATGCCGTACGGCTTTAATTCGGAATACGCCGACCTGCAAAGCATTTCAAGCGCGGATTTTGAAGCAGAATAGAAGCTATCAAAGCTAATAGGCAAATCACCGCCGAGAGAGCCTACGAGTATAATTCTTCCCCCTCCGTCTTTAAACACGGGAATTACGGCTTGTACACTCTTTAACGCGCCGAAAAAGTTGACATCGAAAAGATAGCGGTAATCACTTTCTTTTGCGTATTCTATCGGTGCGGCCATAGAAAAACCCGCACTGTATATAAGCGCGGAGACCGCGTATTTTTCACACGCGGACGATATTGCTTGCGTTAGCTGATTTTCAACGGTAACGTCGGCTTGGATATTTACCACCTTAGCGTTTTTACAGGGTGTGCGGGATATGTTTACCACGTTCCAACCGCGGTTTACTAGCCTTATACAAGTTTCGTACCCGATACCGGAACTGCCCCCGACAACTATTGCCGTCTTTTTGCCTGTTGACTTTTCCATACCGTTATATTGCGGAAAATTTTAGTAATTATTCGCGTTAAAAACCAGTTTGAAAATTCTGCAAAAAGTGTGTTAATTAAGGCATATGTCGGGGGCAATTGAATTTTTTAATAAAATTTTAAGTACAGAAATATTTGATTAACCGAAGGCTAAATCCAAAATCATCATAACGGCAAAACCGAATATTACGCCTATCGTAGCCTTGACTTTACCCTGTGCAAAGCTTTCGGGAATAAGCTCCGAGCAAACTACGGCAAGCATCGCTCCTGCCGAAA
This sequence comes from Clostridia bacterium, assembly GCA_014804995.1. Lineage (GTDB taxonomy): Bacteria > Bacillota > Clostridia > Christensenellales > Borkfalkiaceae > Coproplasma. The sequence continues at coordinate 5,775 of JAAUYS010000104.1, read as the reverse complement.
ACGAAAGCGCCCAGGGAAGGATACCGCTTACCGCCGTTACGGCAAGCGCGCCGATAACTCCCGCTACTATTTCCACCACGCCGGACAGCTGTCCTATTAAAAATGATTTGCTTCTTGAAAGCCCGTTAGCGCGTAAGGGAAAGGCTACGCACATACCTTCAGGGAAGTTCTGTATTCCTATACCCACCGCAAGCATAACGGCCGCAACGGCTTCTACCGTTTGCCCGGACGCCAACGCACCGAACGCAACGCCTACAGCCATACCCTCCGGAATGTTATGCATAGTTACGGCAATACACATTACGGCACAGCTTCTTTTATTTGCGCTACCTGAAAACATATGCAATTTGTTTATTACTATATCGGTTACGATAATGAGTGCGCCACCGAGGATAAAGCCGAAAGTTAAAACTAAATAGGAATACTCCTCCACCATTTCCATTGCGGGCATTAAAAGAGAGAAGAAAGTAGAAGCCAGCATTATGCCCGCCGCACTGCTCATCATAAACGAGAAGGTGCTTTGGCTGACTTTTTTATATATAAAAACGAGAAGGGCGCCCAGCGCGGTCATAGCCCAGGTAAAACCGGTACCCATTAGCGCCAGTTGCCAACCCGTAAAGTTGTTTAACCAATCCATCTTAAAGTGCTTCTCCAAGTAAAATACATCATTTCATTATATGAAAAAAGCCCGCCTTGGCGTGTTGTTTCACGCCAAGGCGGGCAATGTTTAAGAGATTAAGTTGTTATCGCCGTTTCCTCCGCTGTCGTCCGTCGGGGGTGGCGGTTCATTTTCCAAATCTTTTTCGGAAAAACCATTATTAATTTCTTCTATATTTCCCTCAATTATCGGCTCAAATGTCGTGTTTTCAGCGGTTTCGGTCTTCTTTTTACGTGAAAATTTGTTTAAAAGCCAACCTTCAAACTTGTCTTGATACTTTAAAGAAAGCACAGCAAGAGCCACAAACACAACGAAAATGGCTATCCAAACGGCTATTCCCCACCCCTCGAACGGGATTACCGTGCCACTGCCTAAGTAACAATAGGCGGCAATTATCAGCGGACGGACGAGAAGTATTGCGACGAAGAAGAACGCAAAGTTCATACTCGTAAGCCCTGCAATCATACACAGAATGTCGTCGGGGAAGAACGGCAAAATTTGCATTAGTATAAAGATAACTTTACCGCGTTTGCCGAAATATGCTGAGTATTTTTCGGTTGCTTCTTTGCCCGCTATCCAGATTACAGCCTTCTTGCCCCATAATCTTCCTATAAAGTAGGCTATAACCGAACCTATTAACACCCCTGCCGAGGCAAGCAACGTCGCAATTAAAGGCCCCCATATAATAGTACCGGGAACGTAACATACTATTGCAGGTAACGGAAGGACCACAATTTGCAAGATTTGAATAAGTACGAATACAACCATACCCCACGCGCCGGTGGAATTTATAATATTAACAAGTCCTTGAATTTTGTCTTCGTCGTTTTCGTAGTCGTTTAAATGCCCTACTTCGCTAACGGCAATAAATGCACACAGCACTATTACCGCCAAAATTATTAAAATAAACGCGCTTTTAAATATAGCAAGCTTATTAAGTACGAAGGTTAAGACGCTGACAGCTATACCGACTCCTGCCAAGGCGTAAAAGGCAACTCTTATAAGAACGCCCCAACTGCCCATAAAAAAGTAAGTAAGAATTATAGAGGCGACGCACAACAGAATATTTACAGTTAAAATAGCTATTCTGCTCTTTAAATTCATTGTCAGTACGCTTTGGGGTGTAAATTCTTATAAGTGGTGAATTTGACGAAGTAGCCGTTAGTTTCAACCGGTTCGCTTTCGTGAATAAGCTCAAAGTTTTTATTTTCGTCCAAATTTTCAAAAAACGCGTCGGCGTCGCCTACAGCGTCAACTTTTGTTACCAAGACTTCCGTACAGTACTCTAACAAAGTTCTGTACATCATCATACCGCCGATTACGAAAACCTTTTCAGACGGGTATTTTTTAATTTCTTCAAACAGCTCGTCAAGGGAGCGGACTATCTTGCAGTCATCCCTGTCTTCACCGTCCGGATAGAGAACGATGTTCAACCTGTCTTTAAGCGGTTTGCCACCGGGGAACGATTTTAAAGTATTGCTACCCATAACCACTACGTTGCCCGTAGTGGTTTCTTTAAAGAATTTCATATCTGCGGGAATTTTAAACATCAAACCGTTGTTTTTGCCTATTCCCCACTTTTTATCTGCGTGTAAAATTGCCCTCATAAATTTAATAGACCCCTATATATGCTTGAATTAACGCTATTTTTTGATTTTTAAACAAAGCAAAAATTTACTCTGCTACGGGGATTGTATACTTCTTTTCGTTATAGCTATAATCGACTAATTTAAAGCTGTCTACTGTGAAATCGTAGAAGTTTTTAATTGACTTATCTACCTCTAATTTAGGTGCGGTAAGACGGGGCATTTTGATAATTTCTTCCACTATCGGAACGTGCCTATCGTAGATATGCGCGTCAGCTATAACGTGTACGAGTTCACCGGCTTTAAGACCCGAAACCTGCGCAAACATTATTAAAAGTATTGCGTACTGCACCACGTTCCAGTTATTGGCGGTGAGCATATCGTTAGAGCGTTGGTTGAGTATGCCGTTTAAAGTATCGCCCGAAACGTTGAACGTCATTGAGTACGCGCAAGGGTACAAATTCATTTCGTTAAGGTCTGCAAACGTGTAGATGTTTGTCATTATTCTACGGCTTGCGGGGTTGTGCTTTAAATCATACAAAACCCTGTCAACCTGGTCGAACTCCCCCTCCTTATACTTGTGCTTAACGCCGAGCTGGTAGCCGTAGGCTTTGCCTATTGAACCGTTTTCGTCCGCCCACTGGTCCCATATGTGCGACTTTAAGTCGTGAATGTTATTGCTCTTTTTCTGCCAAATCCAAAGAAGCTCGTCAATGCAGGACTTGAAAGCCGTTCTTCTTATTGTGAGAATGGGAAATTCCTCCTGCAAGTTATAGCGGTTGACTATTCCGAACTTCTTGACAGTGTGCGCGGGCGTGCCGTCGCTCCACTTGGGGCGAACGGGCAAATCGGTGTCCCATACACCGTTTGTTAAAATTTCTTTCATATTAGAAATGAATATATCGTCGGCTCTGCTCATTGGTATCTCCGTAAAGTTTTTTATTATTATATAATAAAAGAAACGTTAAGTCAAAGAATTATAAAACCAAGCAAAAAATAATTGACGGAAAGATTAAAAACTTATATAATTGGTGTGTTTTTAAAGTTGCCGTTTGCTTTGGCAACGCTATTTTGAGGCGTAGCGCAGTTTGGTAGCGCGTTTGGTTCGGGACCAAAAGGTCGTGGGTTCAAATCCCGTCGCCTCAACCAAATGCGAAAGAGTTAGAACACCGCAAAACGGAATATATTTTCGTAAACGGTGTCGCGGGCTTCGTCGCATACCATTAAGCAAAAAGCACAAGGTTTAAAAGCCTTGTGCTTTTTCTATTCTCCCACCCAGAGAACCCACCCTTATGGGAAAAGTGTTACAGTGTTACATAGTGGCGTAGGTAATACTATACGCCACAGCGGGTGGCTGTCGCCACCCGCTATTTGTCGCTATTCCGTAATTTGCGTTACACGTTACGGGGTGGCGTAAAGGTATTACTTCAAATCAAGAACTTTTTCAATCTTTAATTTCTTATATTTTATCATTCGCAATATAAATGCTTCATAGCTTTCTTCAGGGTAATTAGGATTATCTATTTCTTCGTATTCGTCTTGTCCAAACCAAGTCTTTGATGCTTTTGCAAATAACGATAAGGTAGCAGAAATTGAAGAGGTAATACTTGATACATCGGCTTTTCTGACTAACATTTTGACTTTTTTAGGTAATTCATTATAAAGGCACTCTAATTGCATCAGGTGGTCTTTTAATGACATATTTGTCGTTTCTTTAAAAACTGTTTAAATTTTTCTTGAAATAATATTTTCTATTTCTTCTGCGGTAGCCTTTTCACATTTTGTATCTCGACGAATATATATAATATCTTTATCTAAACCCGTAGTTTCTGCTAAAGATACAAAGGGTAATCGTTCAGGCGTATCGTGAACAAATACCATTTGAAATTTTCTATTTTGAGCATTAGGATATATTGTATTATCATAGTCAAAATTTAACACTTCAAAATCAAGATTAGGGGAAATATATTTCGAAACTTCATTTCCTATAGAAGCCTTATCCTCAAATTTTGTTAACCCGTTAGGAATAATTGAGCCGTCTTCATTTTCAACTACACCAAAAACAATAACACCACCGTGACTATTAGCCATTGCTAATAGTGTTTTTGCCAGATGACCTTTATGTATCCATTCTCCCTTGAAATCGACCCAATCCAACTCACCAAAATTATTATGAAGAAAGCTATAAAATGTATCTTTCGAAGGGTTATTTAAAAATTCATCATAAAAATTGTCTTTCCACTGTATCATTTTCATTACTCAACTTTTTGCTTGTTTATATTCTTTGATATTATATAGTAAATGAAGTATTTTGTCAATGTGAAATCACTATATATTGTGTCTTATAAAGTAGAGAACACCATTTGAAAATTTTGGCGTTACAGTTAAAAATCATTTGTTGCCTTTTGCTCGATTATGAGTTTTGCATAACATCTGACAGTTTGCAATATCGGTTGCACCGCCTTTACTCCAAGCAGTAACGTGATCCGCGTCCATTTCTGACAACTTCCAAATTTTAGTTTTATTTGCGTCGTGTCCAAGTGCGCATAACGGACAATTTGAAATATGTTTACTTTCGGCTCCTGCAGTCTGCTCACGGTATTTAGCTTTCTTTGTGCGCTCGTCGAAAACTCGCACATTCAGTAATTTAGTATCCTGACAACCGCCCAAAATGTATTCAAATATGCCTTTCGGGTTTTGAACTATGTTATCTTCGTAATCGGTATATAGCTTTTCAACTAATTCTTCGACCTCGTGCGGGTTATAGGCGTTACAATGATATGTTTCGTAAAGCTCGCCCCATTTAAGACCCTGCATTTCCTTTTTAACGGGGATAAACACGGTTGATACCCAATCAATCACGCTTTCAAAATACGCCGTCAATTCGTATATATTGTCATTGCTACGGTGGTCGCCCATATATTTATCTATACTTACGCCTTGACTTGTGCTTACCCATTCGAGCGCAGTATGTAAATAGTCCTGTCGCATACAAGTACCACTTATATACGCGCTCCATTTTTGTACGTTGGTATTTTTACTGTTGCTGAAATATGCTTTTGCAAGCGTAATGAATTTTCCATAATAAGAGGCATTAAGTAACTCCTGCTCATTGAGGGGAACACCCGTAATATTCAAAGTGTCAAACCAATCTTTGATTTCACTTTCTTCGCCTTCGAGGATATAAACCGTCAGCTTTTTATCAAGTATTTTATTTTGCAAATCTTTATCAAGCCCTTCAAAAGAATAATGATTTCCGTTAATGGGAACGTCAAACTTCTTCGTGCGGTATCTTCCCAAGCTGGTAATGCGCTGTTGCCCGTCAAGCACTTCGTATAAATCTTCGCCTTTATTGTTTACTCCGACTTTCAGAAAATAAATCAAGCCGAGAGGATAACCTTTCAGCGCCGACTGTATTACTTCGATTTCTTTTTTATCGTTTTTACCTTTGGTGTTGGCGTATAAATAATTACGTTGATATTCAGGCTGTATTGTTAGCCTACCGTTTAAGCCAAATAAACCTTTTTCTTC
>JAAUYS010000103.1 GCA_014804995.1 Clostridia bacterium | reverse complement strand
CCACACCCGCAGAAGCGAAAATTATGCCGAACCCGAGGATAATCAAAATGAAAAAGTCCTGAGTGAATACCTTATCGGGGTCGTTGGGGTCGTATCTTACAGTAAAGGTCTGTCCCTCGTATCGGCTTGCGTTTGCCGATTTTACGCTTGAACTTTTCTTTACGTATTTTACGTCGTCAACGTAATACTCGTAAGTTTCCTGCGCCTTTAAGCCGTCGTCGTACCAGACGTCAACGTGAATTACCGTCGCCTGCGTAGAAACTTTGTCGGAGTTATCAATTACCGTAACGGTAAAGCCGAAGATAAACCCGCAACCGACAAGGAAGAAAATAATACTCATTATAAGCATTACCACGTAGGAGCCTCTGCCGTCGCCGTACCTGCTCATAGCATTTCCTCCCCCGTAAATCTTCTGACTACGTTTATGCAACCTACGGCTATGAAGTAAAACCCGAGGAGCATAAGCCCGAAAGAGGCGTAAACGAACGCACCGCTGACGAGAAGCTGAAAGAAGCTAAACCCTCCCGCAACCGCAACGGCAATTTGAAAGGTTAAAGGAATACCTACAAATATAATGCCCGTAGGTATGCCTACGTATTTGTCCAAGTCGTTTGTGGTAAAGAATACGATAGTTCCTATGCCGAAGAACAACACTCCGCCCGCGCAAAGCATAATGGCGGTGGAAGGTTGCCATATAACTTCGGGATGATAAACGGGGTGGTACACGTCAACAATGTTGCCGGCAATAAAGCTTACGCCCGCCCAGCTGTCCGCACCCGCAGTTAAATATTTTTTGCCGTCAACTATAATCTGAAAAACGAGCGTGCTGTTTCCGTCGTTGTTTATAGAATTTATAATTTCTGCCTGCGCTTTAACGTAAATACCGCCATACATTTTTGAAAGCTCAAACCCGCAAATGGTAAAAAAGATTGCCGAGCCTGCAAGGCATATAAGCATAGGCGCAATGCACGATTTATGAAATTTGAATTTCTTTTCTTTATATTGCTTTTTGCGTATCTCACGCATACGCATTTCGGCTTCTCTCTCCTCTTTCAAGGCGTAAGCCGATTTCTTTTTGCTCTTGTTTTTGGTCTTTTTTTCATAAATTTCGTCCATTTCGTCGGCTTGGGAATGTCTTCCCGCAAACCTTAAAAATTTGCCCCATTTACCGAAGAACGAAAAGTATATAATAAGGCACACGATAGTGCCTGCGACAAGGGTCAAAAAGCCGTCCGTTAAGCCCCTGACGCCCTTTGTAAACTGAAATATGCTTGCAACAATGCCGTATAAACCGTATACGGCGATAAATACCGTTGCAAAAATTTTTGAAGAGTTTTTATCTTTCATTCTTTATAAAGAATTACAACCTGACTTAAAAGTCAGGTTATTTTTTAAATATAGTCGTTTACGTCTATACCCGCAAGAGCAAGCTTTTTGTCGCACTCGCGGTAGTATTTTTTATAGAGCCTGTAAATGCCCTTAGCGTGGTCCGGAACGTAGGGGAATGGTATGCTTTCGTCCTTTTTAAGCTCTTCCACGCGGTAGCTTCCGTTTACTTTCCACGCCCCGAAAACACCTACCTTTATAGCGTCCTTAGGGCAACCGAAGGAACACCCCATACAAAGCACGCAACTTCTGCCGAACTTGTACTTTCCGTCCTTAATTATTATATTATTCTGCGGGCATACGTTTAAGCACTTGTTGCATTCTATGCACTTTTTCTTGTTTACCTTGAATGCGGGTCCGTGCAGGTGGGCGAATTTCTGCTCCAAAAAGCGGACGGGTGCAACCCACATAGACTTAATAAAAGCACGTTTAACCTTTTCGCGCTTGTCCGCAATAAGTTCACGGCAGTGCAAATTAACTAACGCGTGCGCGTAAATCCACATCTGCTTCGCCATTTCGTCCTTATGGCGGTAAATCATATTGTACGGCATAACGACGTGGCGTTCCATAACCACGTCGTAACCCTTTTTCTTTAAAATTTTAAGGCACTTTTGCGAAGAACAGTCGTTTAAATGAAGCCCCTCGCCTGAAGTTTTGAAAAAGAAGGTACGTTTATTATCCACTGCAGGCAACGCCTTGCATAGCTTTATCGTAGGTTCGGGGGCGGAAAACCCGTGAATGGGATAGCCCACGCCAACCAAATCGTACCCCTCGGGAGAGGGTAACTCTCCGCTTTTTTTAGATACGCGGTAAATATCTACCGTAATTTCTTCGTTTTGTTCTTCAAAATATTTCTTGTAAAGCTTAGCAACGTTTAAAGTGTTGCCTGTGCCTGAAAATACGTAAAGAATTACTTTCATTTTTTAATAAAGTCTTCTTCGTGGTCGGTTAAAGGATAGGTATCGTCCGTTTCGCTTCTGTCGTGAGAGTCGAAGTAGACTTGCCCGTAGTACGGTATGTCCGCAATCTGTCCGTAACGCCAGGGTTTGGGTTCGCAACAGTGTGGACACCAATAACCGCCTTTAAGCACGGTGTAGGGTGTAAGCGTAAACTTATGCCCGTCTCTGCACTGCCATAAAGCCTTATCGTGAACGTTGCCGTCAAACGCCGTTGAAAGGCACTTTCCGCCCCTGAACTGTGCGGCGTCCTGCAAGTCCTCCAAGGTAAGCGATTTTAAAGGTTTAGTGTCGTCGTAACCGTGATTAAGAAGTCTGCCCTTTGCATTATTGATATTTTTTAATTCGTTGTAGTCTATTTCGGAACCGTCTTCCAGCTTGCCCTCGCAAAGAAGCGGGTACTCGTCCCACTTGTCGGGCAGGTTTTCATACGTTTCCCTGCTGTAAAAGAATGCGCGCACGCGCCCTTCCTTATTGTGATTAAGCCAATACATAGGCGAATTCGTGTTCTTGAACAGCCTTTTTATGGCAAGTTTAGAGATAAGGGAGGCGGGTACTATCTTGCCGAGCTTAAAGTACCAGTACTTTTTACCCATTCTTTTCCAGAATACTTCGTTTGATTCAGAACGGAAGTGTAAAAAGTTTTCAAGCTCGTCGCTGTCGTAGAACCAACCGCCGTGGAAGTTCCTTATTACGTTCCAGTTGGGCTTGAAGAACTTCTTCGCGCTCTTGCCCATAAGCATAAAGCCGTCGTTTAAAGTTTCAAAGCCGGTTACGCGGCAACTTTCACCACCACCTATATTGTATATCCTGTTCCAAAATCCGTCAAGCTCTCCGCGCCCGTCATTTTCAACGATTTTTTTGCAGAGTATACCGCTGTCTACGTCAGTTACCCATTCTAAGGAGCAGTTCCAGGTAGTATGGAACATAAGTCCGTCCTTCAGGTTGTTCTTAAACATATATTTATGAAGTACGGCTGTCTGCCTTAACGATACGAATTTTTTAAGTCCGCTCTCTAAAACGTATTTTTCAGCCTTCATCTTCTGCATAGAATATACGTCGTAGTCGCTTGAAATCATAGGGTCGCCTACGCGTATCCAAACGTGGGGGTAGGCGCGGTGTCCGTACATAGCCACCGTTGCAATGTGTATGTAAGCTATTTCGTTTTCTCTTCCGCTTGCCATTATCGCGTCTACGAGGTTTTTAGTTCCTACAAAGTTACTGCGGTAAGTTCCCACGGGGTCGTGGTCGGATTTAGGGGGAATTAAAGAAGCGCAGTTAAAAACGTAGTCTGCCCCGTCAATTAAATGTACGCAGACGTCGTAGTGGGCTATGTCGCCTTTGAAAGCGTATATACGGTCGCGATACTTTCTTATCGTCTTTTTGACGAAAGAGGGGATAGAATGCTCCTCCTCGAAAAGAATACATCTGACCTTGTGATTTTCAGGCGAGCGCATTAGGCTTAAAAGCACTTCTCCGCCCATAGCACCCGACGTTCCCGTCAACGCTATAACTTTACTCATTTTTCCGTCCTTATATATTTTCTGTAGTAAAATATTTTTTAAAGTTCTTCGTCAAAGTGGTCTTTATATCCCTCGCCGTAAATTTCTTTCGCGGAAGAAACTATCATAAAGGCGTGGGGGTCAATTTCTTTTACAATATCTCTAAGCTTGGGGTAAAGGTAGTTTTTTACGGCGCACATAATTATCCGCCTGTCTTCGCCGGTATAGGCGCCCTCGCCGTCAACGTAAGTTGCGCCTACGTCCAAATCCTTTAAAAGTCTGTCGCAAATTAAAACAGAATTATCCTGCGTTGTGATAACGTATAAAAGCTTTGCAGAGTTACCGCCGTAGAGAACCAAATCGAAAAGTACGGTAAACACCACAATTGTTATAAGGGTGTAGCAGGCAAGCTCAAAGTCGCGGAAAACGGCAAAGGCAATGCCCATTATAATGAAGTCTATAGCCAGTGAAATTACGCCCGTTTTTATATAGCGGAATTTCTTCCTCAATATCTTTACGATGATGTCCGTACCGCCGGTTGAGCTGTCGCTTCTGAATATTAGCCCAAGCCCTATTCCAAACAGCGCACCGCCCGCAAGCGAACACAGTAAAAGGTCGTCGGTAAGGGGAGGGTAGTCTTTTAAAATCAAGTTCCAAAGCTCTATTAAAAGCGACGATACGACGGTTGCGTAAATCGTAGAAAGCGTGAAGTTTTTACCGAAGAACACCGCGCCTAAAATAAGAAGAGGAATGTTTATCGCTATTACCAAAATACCGGTTATATTTGTTTCAAGTCCGAGTACGGCATTTATAATTATTGCTATTCCCGTAACCCCGCCCGGTGCTAAATTTTTCAAATCGAGGAAGAGTGAAACCCCGAGAGAATATATTATGCACCCCAGCGTAGTAACCGAGTATTTTTTTAAAAACTTTAAAACTTTAGTCTTCCTTTCGGTGTTGACGGCGGGCTTTTCCATATGCTCACCTTGAAAAGTTTTGTCATATAAATTATACGCAAATCGCTTAAAATAGTCAATAGACTTTTAGATAAAAATTTAAAATTGAAGCCAAAAATTTTGTAATTGCCCCGCATATATATGTGTTTTATTTTTTGGCACAAAGGGCAAAAAACCAGCAAAAAATGCAATTGCCCCCAATATATGCTGGACTTTTGGCATATAAAAAACGCCAAAAAACGGTCAAAATTCCGTTGACCCGCATATATGCGTGTTTTAATAAAAATTTTTTAATTTTTTTTGTAAAACTGCCTAAATTTGAAAAAGTACCGTAAATTTGGAGTATTTTGGTTAAAAATTTAAAAATTGTCTTGCTCGTAATTTTTAAATTTACCGCATAAAAAATCCCCCGAGGACTTTCTCTTCGGGGGTGTGGTGCGGATAACAGGACTTGAACCTGCACGGTTGCCCACAGGATTCTAAGTCCTGCGCGTCTGCCAGTTTCGCCATATCCGCACGCAATTTTATAGGCAATTTATAAATGATATTTTAATGAAACTTTTTTAAATTGTCAAGTTATAACTTTACAAAATACCCGTTTGTGTGCTTTAATATTTTATATAATTTCAAGGTGAGTTTTATGAGTTATCTTACGCTTAAAAATGTAGGTAAAGAATACAAGACGGGTACTGTCGTCGTCAACGCTTTAAAGGACGTTTCTTTCTCGTTGGAGGACGGGGAATTCGTCGTAGTTTTAGGAAGCTCCGGCGCGGGCAAAACTACGCTTTTAAACCTCCTTGGCGGAATGGATAACGCTACTTCCGGTGAAATCGTTTTAGACGGCAAAACGGTAACTTCCCTCGATAAAAAGGGGCTTACCGAGTACAGGAGAAGCGACGTCGGTTTCGTCTTTCAGTTCTATAACCTTATGCCCAATTTAACGGCGCTTGAAAACGTGGAAATCGCCGTAGAAATCTGTAAAGACCACCTTGACCCCAAAGAGGTCTTGACGGAGGTCGGGCTTGAAGATAGAATGAACAATTTCCCCGCACAGCTTTCGGGTGGGGAGCAACAGCGCGTTTCTATTGCGCGCGCAATAGCTAAAAACCCCAAGCTTCTTTTATGCGACGAACCTACGGGCGCACTGGATTACAATACGGGCAAAAGAATTTTAAAGCTTTTGTACGACGTCTGCAAACAGAGTAAGAGGCTTGTAGTTATCGTTACACACAACTCTGCACTTAAAGATATGGCTGATAAGGTCGTTTACATAAAAAGCGGACAAATTGAAAGCATTACCCAAAACGCAAGCCCTAAACCCATTGAGGAGATTGAGTGGTAATGAGGACTTATCTTAAAACGCTTGTTCGGGCTTTTACAAAGCACGTTACGCGGTTTATTTCGATAATTTTTATCGTGCTTATTTCCGTCGGCTTCATTTCGGGAATAGGCACTTCCACCGACAAGCTCCGCTATTCTTTAACCGATTATTACAAGGCGAAGACCGTCAGCGACTTGGTTGTAAGAAGCACTGCCGAAAACGGCTTCGGTTTAACAACCGCCGAGATAAAAGAAAGGTTAAACGGCGTCGGTAAAGTAAACACCGGCGTGCAGGTTGACGCAAAGGTTAAAATAAACGGAGAAGAGCAGTCCGTCAGGTTTTGCTTTTTAGACGACTTTTCGGGCGACGGCTGGACGGTAAATATTCCCGATATTATAGAGGGTGAAAGTCCAAAAAATGAGCTTGAAGTGTTTAGCGAGAGAGCAGACAATAAAATCAAGGGAATTCCGGTTAGTACCCATATATCATTGAGTTTCAAGGATATTTTGACCAGTTTAGCCAAGCAAAAAGACCCCAATTCAACGCCTGATTTTACTATGTTGGATATGTTTGGCGTAGATACCGCGCTTGATTTTACGGTAAGCGGCGTAATTCAAAGTCCGTTGACTTTTGCCGAGGACGGAGAACCGAGCGACTTCAACGACCCCGATATGGAAGTACCCGATAACATATCCGCGGCAAACGAACTTAAAACCTTAGACAATATTTTGTATCTTTCGTCGGAGTTAATTCCAAAAGTATCAGGTAGCCCGATAATTAAAACCAATGCCGTTTATTTAGCTTTTGACGACAGAAGCAAATTCGACTGTTTCGATAAAGATTACAAGTCTTACGTAAAGATGCAGGAGAACGCCGTTCTTGAAGCCTTGGGCGTAAGTGCGGAAGAGGTAAAATTCATAACCCTCTACGACAATTATAGCTTTGTATCGCTTGACGCGTACGCGGGCAAAGTTATGGGAATAGGCTTGGTGCTTATGGTTGCGTTTCTGTTCGTAACCGCCCTCGTCGTGCTTTCTAATATGACGCGCCTTATGGAAGAGGAGCGCGCACAGGTCGCTTGTCTTAGAACTCTTGGTTATTCGTCCTTTAAAATTATCTTTAAATACGTCCTGTTTGCTATGCTGGCAACGGGAATAGGCGGGGTTTCTTCCTACTTCGTAGGGCTTGGACTTGCGTATCTCATCTGCTACGTGTTCAATTACAGCTTCAAAATGCCCCCTATTTCTTCACAAGTGGCGTTGCCGTTCTTCTTAATCGTATTTTTCGTCATAGTCGCAACCACGCTTATATCAACGCTTATTGCGGGCGCAAAAATGACAAAGGAAACCCCTGCAAACCTTTTAAGACCCAAACCGCCTAAGGTAGGCAAAAAAGTATTCTTGGAAAGAATACCGTTTATCTGGAACTTGCTTTCATTCAAATACAAGTCTACTATGCGCAACGTTTTAAGATACTTAAACAGGTTTATTATGACCGTGGTGTCGGTTGCCGTGTCAACCGCGCTCGTTTTGGCGGGGCTTGCGCTTTTGGACGTGTGCCTCTTCGGCGGGATAGATTCCCCGTCGGTAATGGCTATAGCGGTGGTGGTAATAATTTTTGCGGGGCTTTTGACCGCAGTAGTAATTTACACGCTTACGAACATTAACGTAAGCGAAAGAAACCGTGAGCTTGCCACATTAAAGGTTTTGGGCTATCAGGAAAAGGAGGTTGCCGGCTATATCTACCGTGAAGTTTACATTGACACCGCTGTCGGAATAATTTTCGGGTACCCTCTATCGCTTGCAATTATGAAGATTCTTTTCAATATTATGGCGGTCGGCTCTATTTTGGAAGTAACCTGGTTCTGGTGGCTTGTAGCCCCCGTAATCGTATTTGCTTTTACCTTTTTGGTAACGCTTATGTTGAAGCGTAAAATAGTAAAAATCGATATGAACGAAAGCTTGAAAGCCATAGAATAATTTGTCGAAAAATATCGTTATTTGGCGCATATATTGGGGGTAATCTGTAAAAATAAGCATTTAAAACTACTTATAATTCCGCAAAAAAATTATTAAAAATTTTAAGCGTAAAAATATTTGACATATTTTGCACGGTTTGTTATACTTAAAAAGCTGTTTCAAAAACGGCAAAATAAGGCTTAGGCGAGGGCAGGTGAAAAGAGAATGTCAACTATAAAAGTAGGCGAGAACGAGTCGGTTGAAAGCGCGCTTCGTCGTTTCAAAAGAAAGTGTTCACGCGACGGTATAATCGGCGACCTTCGTAAGAAGGAGTTTTACGAGTCCCCCTCGGTTAAACGCCGTAAGAAAGCGGAAGCCGCAAGAAAGAGAAATAAAAACTAATTTTAAAGTCTGTCGGACAAAAAGTCCGATAGACTTTTTTCATTACGGAAAATGTCGAGTAAAGGAGGATTGTGTAACATTATGGACGATTTAAAGTTTATGGCAAAGAACGCTAAGAAGAGATTGAAAAGTAATTACTGGGCTGACTGTAAGGAAAAAATCGATAAAGACACCAACGAGGCAAAAAACAGGGGGTTAAGCGAAAGAAAGGTCAAATCTTCTTTAAAAAACCGTGTTACGAGTGAAATTAAAGGTGAAAAGCAGGACGAATTCTACTTAAAGGTTAAAGAATTGTTGGAAAAGGAGGGTGAAGTCTCCGACGCTATAGGCAGATTAACCGATAAAGACTATTACGAAAAGCTTTCATACGAAGAAAAGCAGAGGTACACCCTTGATTTGTCCTCAAAATATTTAAACGCGCTTGCGAGGTACAGGCGGGAAAAAGAAACGGGTCTTATATAAATTTTATTTGCTTTAAAAGCCCCGTTGTGATATAATAAAACTTATGGACGAATTGCTTGATAAACTTAACGAAGAACAGATTAAACCCGTATGCGATACTGAGGGCGCAGTCCTCGTGCTTGCGGGTGCGGGCAGTGGTAAAACCCGCGTTTTAACCTCACGCATAGCCTATATTTTGCGTGAAGGTAAGGCTTCGCTTTCCCAAATTCTTGCAATTACGTTTACTAACAAGGCTGCGGGAGAGATGAAAGACCGCCTTCAAGCTATGCTTGGCGAGGGCGACAGCAAGTGGATATGCACTATCCACTCTATGTGCGTTAAAATTTTAAGGCAATTTGCAGAAAAAGCAGGTTTAAAGCCCAATTTTTCCATTTATAGCGAGGTTGAAAGGGCAAATATCATAAAGAAGTCCTTTCAGGAACTCGACTTTGACGACGAAAAGCTGTTGAAGAACGCAAAATACCATATAGGCAACGCTAAAATGCTCGGGCTTGACCCCGACCAATACGGCAGAAAGTATCATCACGAGCGCGGTATGGACGATATCGTCGTAATTTACGAGAAGTACGACAAGCATTTAAGGGAAAACAACGCGCTTGACTTTGACGACTTGCTCTTGGAAACTCTACGTCTTTTAAAACGCGACAAAGAAGCGCTTGATTACCTGTCCGACAAGTTCAAGTACGTCTTGGTGGACGAATTTCAGGACACGAACGCCGTCCAGTACGATATTATAAAGTTGCTGGCGTCAAAGCACGGCAATCTTTTTGCCGTCGGCGACGACGACCAGTCCATATACGGTTGGCGCGGGGCTGAAATAAGGAACATTTTAGCATTCGATAAGGACTTCCCCAACGCAAAATTGTATAAGCTAGAGCGCAATTACCGCTCCACCAAAAGCATTTTAAAGCTTGCAAACTGCATAATTAAAAATAACTCTGCCCGCCACTGCAAAGAATTGTGGACGGAGGCGGGCGACGGCGACAAGCCCGTCTATTATCAGGCGGAAGAAGAAGCGGGAGAGGCGCTTTACACTGCCCGCGCCATATCCGACGGGGTTGCAAAGGGTAAAAACTATTCTGACTTCGCCGTTTTAATGCGTATAAACGCGTTGACGCGTTCTTACGAGCAGGAGTTCACAAAATACGGCATTCCGTATAAAGTGTTCGGCGGTTTCAGGTTCTTTGAAAGAAAAGAAATCAAGGACATTTTAGCTTATTTAAGAATAATTTCAAACCCGTACGACGGTGAAGCGTTAGAACGAATAATAAACGTGCCTAAGCGCGGAATAGGCGGAAGAACCGTGCAGATAATGTACGACTACGCGCAGGAAACCGGGCTTTCTTTATACGACGCGGCAGTGGATTGCGAGGATTTGCCCTTGCCCCGTTCGGCTAAGGACAGAATCAAAGATTTTGCCAACCTTATAAAGGGCTTTATTATTTCCGCAGTGGACACGCCCGTTGCACAGTTAGTGCGAGAGGTTATTGCGCTTAGCGACTTGCGCTCCGCTTACGACGACGGCACGGACGAGGGGGACGGTAAACTTGCCAACATTGACGAATTTATCGCCTCGGTTGACGATTTTACACGCTTGAACCCCACGGCTTCTTTGGACGAGTATTTAAACCAGGTTACGCTTTCAAGCGATTTGGACGATATGGACGACGGCAATTACGTAACACTTGCCACGATACACGCGGTAAAGGGGCTTGAATTCCCTGTGGTATTCGTCTGTGGGCTTGAAGAAAAAATTATCCCCTCTTCACGTTCGGCTGAGGACGGCAGAAGTGAAGAAGAGGAAAGAAGGTTAATGTACGTTGCCATAACGCGTGCAAAAGAAAGGGTGTATTTAACCCGTTCAAAATCGCGTTATCTCTACGGACACAGAGAGCTGACCGCCCCGTCGCGCTTTATAGCGGAGCTTGCACCGGAACTTGGCGACTGCGCAAAGGACAGGTCAACTTATCTGTATACAGGGGGGGGAAGAAAGTACGTCGGCTCTTACAACGACGGAGGAACTTATTCGCAAAAAGCACCCTCATACGGCAAGGCGGTCTATTCCGCGTTTGACGAATTTGACGAAGCGCCCGTACAGAACTCGTCGTTCAAGCCTTTCTGGGGCGGGGCGGGAAGCAACGCGCAACAGAAGAAATCAAGCGGTGAAAAGTACGCCGTAGGTACTCGCGTAAGGCACCCTAAATTCGGCGTGGGAATGGTAATCGCCGTAAAGAACGATGGTACTGTAATAAACGTGGCGTTTGAGGGGCAGGGCATTAAGGAATTGTCTGCGTCATTAGCTCCACTGACAATTTTGAATTAGTAAACACGTGTTATTTGGCACATAT
>JAAUYS010000102.1 GCA_014804995.1 Clostridia bacterium | reverse complement strand
CAACTCGCATTCTGGTACCGGACAAGTATCCGGCGTGATACCTAGTATACTCAAATCTTCTCCACCTTTCTCACTTCGAGCATAGAAAATGAGAACCCCATTGTCCTCATCCACCTCCATAATATATACGTGAAAATGGGAACGAAAGCAAAAATGATAGGAGGGGATTTCCCCTCCTATCACCTTACTTATTTGCCCATTGGAAGATCTTCTGGATACTTGATGTCGATAATTGGACGATCTTGTCGAGGTATCGGTCTGCTCATGATTGTCTTGTATGCCGCCAAGAGATCAGTTCTCATTCTCTCTAGGTATCTAAGATCATGAGGAACCTCATACTTCTCACTCCCTGATTGGATAAGCTCAATGTACCATTCGACAAGCTCGATTTTCCCGAGACAATATGCGGCTATCATGTACTTGTCATTAGCATCACGAATGTTCTCACCCTCGACTTGTACATAGGCTATCGTACTGAGTGGGATCTTCTTGAGTCTTTTCTTCCTCTTAGTACCCCATGCTTCAGTGATCGGCTGTACAGTCTTAGAGTTCTCCAGATACCATTCCTGAAGTTTACTGTTTCCAATGACAGCACTCTTCTCACTGTATACCTTCTCCAGTGATTCAACTATCTCCTTGGTGTGTTTTGGAGATATGTATATGTACTTGGAATCTTCTTTGAATGCATCGATAACCTTCGTCTTTTGCTTCTTCAGTTCATCTACATCATGAGCTTCAGGTACTCCCGCATAGAGTGATGTGAGTGCATACACATCTTCTGTAGTAAGTTGGAGATCAGAAGGATCATTGCTGTCGAATCCCTGGTATGAGAAGAGTTGTAGCATCGTACTCTCAAGGTGACCAAGTAGTTGAGGATTAGAGAATGCCAGCTTGTATGACATAGGAGATGTAGCCAGTGCACGGGTGAAGAATTCACCATATGCAGGAATATCCTCATTATACATTTTAACAGCTCTCTCCATGAAGTCACATAGTGCTCCAGGTGATTGAAAACTACTGAAGACTGACTCAGAGATCTTCATACTAATGGTAGATGGTTTTATCACGATATCATCCATCGTATACTCACCACTCATCAACTTGATAGCCGTATCCTCTGTTAGTGGCTCCATCTTGTAGCTGATGGTGTTTTGCGGGGCTGGACATGTAGTGATCTCTACCTTATTGAATCGATCAGCCCATTCAAAGAGCATGTGTTCGGTGATGAGGTTCTCCAGCTTTGTTACCTCGTATGGTTCGATACTTCCGCGACCAACTATACTGCGTCCGAGCTCATGAATGCGATTGCGTCCAAATGACGGATTACCTCTCTTGGCGATAGAGCGACTAAAGAAGGAGTGTTCTACATAAGGTCTCATCGATGCAATATACTCATCTGAGAGAACCATCTCCATCCAGATCTTACCCTTCTCATTGATGACACATGCATACTTGGTGGGATCATCTACCAGTACCTTGCTATTGATCTCATCCCTCACCCTTAAGAGTGTTGATTCAACATACTTCTCTTCGAGCTCTGTCATGTTCCCCAGTTGAACATTCCCCAAGAGCTCTAGCCGTCTTTTATCAGTGCAATCAATAGCACTCTCCAATTCAGATTTCATACGAGATGAAGCCTTTGGATCTTTTACTATCACATCCATGATCCGAGCTGCTGCAAGATTCTGTGACTCAGTGTAAAGCGCATTCAGATATGGATAGTCTTTCAAATTCATCTATCTTTCCTCCCTGAGGGTTGCTTATGTCATAGTCGTAAAAATGGGTGAAAACAATGTGGAGCCCCAGAAGGGCCCCACACTGCTTTCTATATACTCAGGAGGAATATGAATGAAGACCTTGTTACGGTCCTACCGGCTGATCATCTGTGCCAGCACCCTTGTTAGGATCGAGATCCTCAACCGGCGGCCATGGAGCACCAGTAACCGGCGGACGAAGTGCAGGAGGATTGATGTAACCGAGGCTCTCACTCTCAGTCATAATGAGACGCGCCTGAATATCCTGAACGCTAATATTCGTGTATCTGCTGGTGGCGGTGACATAGTTGTACGCGCCAGCAGGCAGATTCGGCGATACGTATGCAGAATCGACGGGTGTCTTCATCAGGTGAGAAGTGTAGCGCAGATGCTTACGTGTGATACGGTCATTCGTTGTCGGATATGCAAGGATATGAAGAACGAGCTCGCGCTTGCCAGTATCCTCGTCGACATCGATCGTATATGCATCGTACATGTTGGAAGCAACGATACGAACTGTTGCACCCATATCGGTGATGAAGCCGTAAGAGTGGTTCACCTTGATACCGCCAATAGCTGTACCAGGAGTGTACTTCCACTGTGTGAACTCTGTGAGGACCTGTGTTGCCAGCGGATTACCGCAGACGACGAACGACAGATCTTCAAGCTTCGTCAGATCGAGCATCTGATAGATGAGACCCTTGATAGCATTCTGTACAGCATGTGCACGATACTTGAAGGGGTCACCAGCGAAGCCAGCCGGCGGCTGAAGCGATACTTTGAACTGCTTCATTGTCGGCTCGAGGTTGTATGTATCTGTATCGAGACCGATGAAACGATCGAACTCCTCATAGATGTACTGCATCGTGAGAAGTGTTTCCTGCATCTCCTGGACCTTGGTGATCTCGTTGACCATGCGGTTGTAGTAGTTCATGTCCAGAAGAGCATTCATGTCTTCAAGTTCTTCGATCGTGAAGCTCATGTGCCAACGCGGACCGTCTTCGATCTTGAAGTCGAGCGCGCGTCTCTCTTCACGAACAGAACCCGTACGAACGTTGTTCTCGTTGGAAAGACGTCCACTGAAGACAACACCCTTGACCTGGCCGTATGCAGCACTCAGGGTGATTGTGTTCTTCCGATAGTCGACGCGACCCGAGATCAGGTCATGTACTTCCGTACCGTCCGGAGCCGTGAAGTCAAGCTCACCATTGTACAGAGCACCGCGGTTCGACATATCGAATGTGATGCCGTTACCTGGAATTAGAATCGGGCCAGTCCCGATGTCAATACCGATGATCTTGAAGTTCAGTGACAGTTTATCCTGACCAGGAATACCATCGGTCAGATTGGTTACGATGTCGTAGTCAACCAAACGATCATTTGTCAGCGGTACAACATCTTCCCGGATGACATGACCACGAGTTGCGTCACTGATACGCTGCCATGTACCGTCGAAGAAGCACTTCGGATATTCATACTCTTCACCGGTGAGATTATCGATGATGTACTGAGTACGAACGTGCTTGCGGATATTCGGTTTGTTTACTGCTTCGATGTCAATGATGTCCTTCATGACAGAAGAGTAGAACTGCTTGACGAGTACAGGGAACTCAAGGCTGGCGATGGGCAAGAAGGACGGAAGTTCCTCACCGGATGTTCCCTCCATGAGCGACATCATGTTTGCCTTTGTATCCCAAAGCTGGCTGACTGTTTCGCTGATTGCTCTAAGATGGCTATCGTCTCCATCTACATCGGCAAATGCTTCTGCGATAGGATCGAGCAGGCGCTGTTTGTATGTATCAAGAGCAGCCCGATCTTTGATCCACATACGCGGATTCTTGCGGATGTCAACGCTCTCAGCTTCCTGGATGCTCTCGACGATTTCTTCCATCTGTGCTTCGAATGTTGCGACGTCGTCGTTCGCTTCCGTGATGGTACCGAACATCGGAAGATCGCGGCTATATTCACCGCGTCCGAGGTTGGCTGATTCATTGAACCAACCACCCTCAATGAGGGGATTGGCTGGCTCAAAAATTGAACTCCTCATATGTATTTACTCCTTTGGATCTCATAGTTATACCCGAAAGCCGTGAAAGCTGTAATTAAACCCTAGTTCTTGAGATCTTTAGTTCCTTTCTTCATCACTTCTGCGAACTGGTCCACAATGAGGCGATATAAGGTAAGGCACTTGTTGAAGAACAGAAGGTTCTTACTGTAATTCTCGTTGACGAATGAGTTCTTCATGTAGAGTCTCATATTCTCATCGAGCTTCTTTATGCTATCGAGTGTGTCGAGTGATTCGGGAGATATTGTATACAACACGTCCCGGTTGTTCTTTATCGCTTGCTGTTGAGCCGTGAACTTCTGGAGCAGTGATAGATATGACTGATACAGATTGGCATTCATTAAGGCAGAGACTTTGTCATTCAGGTTCTCCGGAACCTTCTTGCCATCATTCTCTTCTCCGCCCTCTTGATCATCATAATCACCATAGCCATCACCATCATCATCTCCACCAAAGTCAGGCATGTCTGGAGGAGATCCGTTATCTTCGTCACCCATTGGATCATATTCAGGCATATCACCTCCTCCAGTTTCTTCCTGACCACTTTCTTCATCACTAAAGTCGGGGGACTCGAACTCATCTGGAGCCCCCTCGTCTTCTTCAGCTTCATACAGAAAGCGAGTGAAAATGTCTTTCTTAGTATCTGTCATTGTCACTCTTGAACGCTACCTGTTGAGGTACGTGATTGGTCGTGCGGAAATTGCCAGCTACTTTATGTAGCTTCTTATTCAGCTCACCCTTGAGACGCATGAGCTTGTACTTCGTATCTCGATCCTTAGGATCATTGGACGCATCGAGATCCCTGATCTTTTCATCGATAACCTTCATCTCAGTAGAGAGCTCGAAGATGATATCATTTCTCATCTCTTGCTTCTTCTTGTTGTTGTGGCTCCATCCGAGGACGAAGATACCAACAATCAGCCAATTTCCTAACAATCCAGCTTGAGCAACTGAACCAGCAAGGACGGCATTTCGGAAAAGTTTGAGAACCTTCCTTCTCAATGAAGGGTTGACAATGTCTTCCTTCATCTCCTTCTCCTGGCTGGTGGAGATGTTGGATCCGAGGTTCTTAAACCAGTCACCGATGGCTTTGAAAGGTTTCCAGATTGACTTAGCTGCTGACTGTACTTCCTGTACACCCTTCTTCATCTTCTGCTTATTTTCACCAGCTTTGACTTGGATATCTTGAGCAGTATCTCTCACCCAGTTATCAGACTTCGGTTTACCATCATCGACATCACCAAATGCCTCCATGTAGGAGTCGACAAGATCGCTGATTTGGATGTAGGCTGAAGCATGATGTTCTTCAGTCTTATCATCCTTCTTTTCTTTGGACTCATCGGCACTCTTTGTTGGTTTCGCGGCAGATGCATCATCTGTACCTGTCTTTTCTCCATCTGTACTTGCTGGAGTTTGAGTGGGTTTCTTCTGCTCTTTCTTCGGCTTCTGTTCCCCTTCTTTAGGCTTTTCCTCTTCTTTCTTATCACCATTTTTGACTTTGTTGAGTTTAGCCTCAATGGCACCAGTAATCTTTTTCTTAGCACCTTCATCAGTGATGATGGTGTTGAAGAGAGTAATATTCTCCTTCAGAAGAGGTTCGACCTTAGCCTGATCCTTCTCCCACATCTCTTCGATGTTGTCATAGTTGGTCTTAGTTGCTTCAATGATACCATTCTGGAACTGGTAGTTCACCAGCTTATCCGTATTCACACCAGGGAGATTACCTTCCGCATCTCTACCAATGATGATCTTGTTAAGCTGCTTGGGATCGATATTGGCACTTTTATTGGCCATATCTTCGACATTAAGCTTGTAGTACATCATGTTACT